>JAFQGO010000258.1:0-6942 GCA_017398225.1 Oscillospiraceae bacterium
GACATACTCCTTGAATAGATGTGACAGATATGACTTGTCTATATTGAATTCCTTGGCGATGCTGTCCATGCTTATTTCTTCTTTGAAATGAACATCAAGAAACTTAAGAATTTCATTTATAAAATGGTTTTCTGTTGAAGAAACAAAGTTTTTAAAGTCCTGATTTTTCGATATTTCGCAGATGACAGAAAGCGCCTCAGTTATTTTGCAGAGTGCAAGAATATCTTTTACGGAACCGGCGCTTTGAATGGTTGCGAGAAGACTTTTCAACACCGCATCCAAAGAATATTTTTTTACGCTTGCAGAAGAAATATGGTTTGATACGCCTTTTTCGCGATTTATAAAAGGACTGTAAAGTGAGCTGCAGTCTTTGGGAAAATTCTTTAACAGTCTGTCAGAAAAATGAAGAACTATTCTTTCGTGATATTTGTTTGCATCTACACTGCAACAGAACATTTCGGAAGGATTAAGTATAATAATATCACCGTCATTAAAGTCATACTGTTTTCCTTCGATTTTAATGTTTCCGCTTCCGCTGATGAAATAGTAGAGCATGCATTGTGAGGTTTGGTGCATATAAGAAAGCGTGGAAGCTTCTGCTGAAAATCCCGTGGTGTGATTTACAATATATCCGAGCTCGCTTTCATAGCTTGTCTTGTTGAAATTTTCATACATAAAACCACCTCATAGCAGTATTATATATAAAAATCGCAGTAAAGTCAATTGTATATTTAATTATGATGTGATACAATAAAAACATAGTTGAATATACTATATCGATATAATTACGGGAGTTGTTTGAAATGATAAATGTAGATAAGGATTATATCATCAAATTAAGACGTGAGATACATATGTATCCTGAGGTTGACTATGATTTACCGAAAACAGTTGCCTTAGTTAAGCGTGAGCTTGAAAGTATGGGGATTCCATATACCGAAAAGTATGGAAAAGGCAGTGTTGTAGGATACATAAATCCGGATAAAACCGATTTTACCATCGGTATCCGTGCGGATATGGATGCCCTGAGAATGACCGAGGCAAATGACTGTGAATACTGTTCGCGTCACGAAGGAATTATGCATGCCTGCGGTCACGATGCCCACACCGCAATTCTTTTGGGAACTGCAAAGGCACTTAAGGAAATTGAGAGCAGCCTTTCCTGCCGTGTAAAGCTTGTTTTCCAGCCAAGCGAAGAGGGCGTTACAAGCGGCGCAATTATGATGATTGAAAACGGCGTTATGGAAGATATCGACATTATGACAGGTCTTCACGTGGGTACTTCCCTTGATGTCGGAAAGCTCGGAGTATGCCCTGGTTTTTCAAGCGCATCAAGCCGCCATTTTAAGATTGAGATAGGCGGCAAAAGCGTTCACGCAACGGCATATCACAAAGGCATTGATGCTTTGGCAATAGCGGTGAAGATGTATGAAGGACTTCAGGCAATTTTCGCAAACGAGGTTGATCCGAAGGAAAGAGTTGTTTGCCGTGTGACAAAGCTTCATTCCGGCACTGCTCAGAATATTCTTCCAGATTATGCCCTTATGCAGGGAACAATTCGTACTTTCAATGTGCCGTTAAGCGGATTTATCCACGACAGAATGCAGGCACTGGCAAAGAGCTTATCCGATATGTACGGAGTAGAAATCAAGGTTCACGCACCGCTTAAGTCAACCTGTGTTTACAACAACCCATACCTTTCGGAGATTATGATGAAAAGTATGGAAAAGGTTGTCGGCAAAGAGAATGTTGCCAAGGTAGAGTATGGTATGGGCTCTGAAGACTTTTCGAGGTTTACCGATATAGTTCCCAGTGTATTCTTCCGTCTCGGAATAAGAAACGAAGAAAAGGGAATAACTCAGGTAGCCCATCAGGTCGATTTTCAGGTTGATGAAGATGCACTCATATACGGAGCGATGAATTTCGTTCAGTTCGTTCTTGATAATCAAAACGGTGTGGATATAAAAAAGGCAAAAGAAGCAGACGAAAGAGCAAACTGAACCTTATTTCCCTAAAACTTTTTGCTTCCGACTTGACAAATTTATATAAAGAGTATAAGATGATGTTAAAGGATTATTTATATAACTTACACAGAAAGGTGAGAAGCAATGAGTGAAGAAATCAAGAACACACCGGAAAAGAACGAAAAGCCTGCGGGGGCGTGTCCGATTTGCGGTTTTATAACGCCGTTTAACCCGGAAGAGGAGGGGTTCTGCTGCCCGGTGTGCGGGGCGCCGTCCGGACAGGTTAAAAAGTAAGATAAACGATAAGAAGCTACGGTTTTCCCGCAGCTTCTTTTATATGATCTGATTATTTTCTTCTGAGATTTAACAGTCTTACAACCACCGGACTGAGGATGATATTGCTTCCAAGCTCGAAAAGGAAGTTAGCACCGACAAGTACAAAGATCATATAGTAGGCAACTCCTCCGCCGAGACCTGCTGCAGCTGCCCAGCCGGCAACCGTGTCCATAAAGAACAGCAGACAGCCGATGAGAAAGATACCGGTGTTTACAAGCGGGCAGACAATTGCCGCAACAAGCACGGCTATGTACCTGTTGTTTCTTGAAATAAACTTAAGTACTCCCGGCGTGCAAGCGTCGCAAAGTCCATACTCTTTTTTGATACGCCCGATAAGCTTTTCGGAACGTTTGTCAAGAAGCGCGAGAACGCCCTTGTAGGCAAGACCTGCAAAAAGTCCGCAGGCAGTGCCTTTTGCGAGAACGGTGATGATTGTTCCGGCAACGTTGACGACGAGAAAAGCCGCCGCGTCTCCGCTTATCAGAACCGTCACGCCGAACACCAATCCAAGCCAGGCAGCAATGCCGACGCCGCACGTTGCCGCACCGATGACAATCGGTATGAGCACGAGCGAGATGGAAAACGGGCCCAATTTGATGAACGCGCCCATCATCTGCAGGATGATGACAAGTGCCGTCAGAATTGCGCCGAGTACCATAGTCTCGGTTGACATTCCTTTTGTAGTCTTTTGCATAATAATTCCTCCTTGCTGTCGTTCACAAAAGTGATACAACGCATTGAAATTTATTTATATTATCTCCTTGCGGAGCAATATACAAAAGCAGTTTATTTATTTTTCTTGTAAAGGATATTAAGACCTTTCAGGATAAGGTCGCGGTCAAGTGTGATATCATGCCTGCAATGGGGAACAATCGTATGGGAAAGCCCGCCCGTTGCATACACGGGAAGCTCCTTGCCGATTTCATCGCAGAAGCGGTCAATCATTCCGTCAATCATAGCGGCATTTCCGAAAACAACGCCTGAACGCATACAGTCCACCGTGTTTTTACCGATTACGGACTTCGGTGCCTCAAGGCTTATCTGCGGAAGCTGGGCTGTGCCGCTTGCAAGAGCGGAAAGCGCAATGTGTACACCGGGAATGATGGAAAGCCCGGAGAAGGTTCCGGAATCCTCCATAATCATAATCTTTGTGGCAGTGCCCATATCAACGATAAGCGACGGACTGCCGTATATATGATGCGTTGCAACGCAGGCGCAGATGAGGTCTGCTCCAACGGATGCGGGGTTGTCACAGTGAATGTTGATGCCGGTTTTTATACCGGGACCGACCATTAGCGGCGTTGTGCAGTAAGCAATCTCAATTGCACGCTTCATAACTGAATTGAGCGGGGGAACAACCGAGGAAATTATCGCGCCGTTTACAGCCTCTTTGTCAACGCAGTGAAGCTTTAATATGCTGTGGATTTTCGTTGCATATTCATCCTCGGTCTTCTTTGCGTTTGTAGCAATGCGCGCAACAAAGCATAAGGTGTCGTTTTCAAACCCGCCGATGACGATGTTTGTGTTGCCTATATCTATTGCAAGTATCATAATATAATCCCTTCCGAAACGGCGAATCTGCCGTATTTTCCCACCTTTAGTATAATCCCGGTAAAGCCGTTTTGTCAAGCGGAAAGTGAGAAACGGGAGAAAATCTCTTTTTTCGTTGACATTTTGTGAGGTTTGGGATAAGATATACTTATAATACAAAGAAAGGGCTATAGTGATGTGCGATATATATAAAAAGCTTATTTCGGCAAGGGATTATGTTCGCGGCAAGGTGAATTTTATTCCGGAAATTGCAATAGTTCTCGGCTCCGGGCTCGGCGGGCTTGCCGACGAGATAGAATGTGTCGGAAGTGTGCGATACAGCGATATTCCGGCTTTTCCTGTATCCACCGTTGCGGGACATGAGGGAAGATTTGTGTTCGGATATCTTGAGGGTGTTCCGGTTGTTGCAATGCAGGGAAGAGTTCATTTCTATGAGGGATATGACATACACGATGTTGTTGCGCCGGTTCGCATTATGGGACTTTTAGGTGCGAAGAAGCTTATTCTCACAAACGCGGCGGGGGGGATAAACCAAGGGTTTGCGCAAGGCGCGCTTATGATGATAACGGATCACATATCAAGCCTTGTTCCGTCACCGCTTACCGGCAGAAATATTGATGAACTCGGTGTCCGTTTTCCGGATATGAGCGAGGTGTATTCAAAGCGATTCCGCGATGCCGTAAGGGCTTGTGCAGAGAAGCTTTCGGTAGACATAAAAGAGGGCGTGTACATCCAGACCTCCGGACCTAATTATGAAACGCCCGCAGAAATCCGCGCGTATGAACGGATGGGTGCAGATGCCGTCGGAATGAGCACTGCGGTTGAGGCAATGGCGGCGCGGCATATGGGAATAGAGCTTTGCGGTATAAGCTGCATAACGAATATGGCGGCGGGGCTCAGTCCGCGTCCGCTCACTCACGAGGAGGTCAAGGAAACTGCAGACCGCGTAAGCCGCGATTTTAAGGCGCTTGTGCGTGCAATAGTGTCGGAAATAAGTAAAATAGGTTGAATAAGGCACAAGAATATGGTAGAATAAAATATATTCATAAAAAGGGTGCATTCTGATGAATATTGAAGGCATTTGCAGAACATTTTGCATACGCGGTGAGATTGTCGCGTGTGACGTTATAAAAAGCGGAAACATAAATGATACATTCAAGGTAACCTTTCGCGACGGTGAGGCGGAAAGCTGCTATATAGTCCAGCAGATTAACACATATGTTTTCCGCGAACCGCAGAAAATGATGGAAAACATCTCGCGGGTTACAGACCATATCGCATCAAAGCTCGGTGATGGGTGCGAGCGTATGGTGCTTAAGTTTTTAAAGACGGAAAAAGGAGACAGCTGTTTCTTTGATGATGAAGGAAAGTGCTGGCGTGCGTATCGGTTTATCGACAATTCCGTAACCTTTAACTCGTGCGAGGATCTCGAGATTCTTTATCAGGCTGGCTTGGCATTCGGACGCTTTCAGATGGAGCTCCGCGATTTTGATGCGTCGGGGCTTTATGAGACCATTCCGGATTTTCACGATACCGAGAAGCGTATGAACACTCTCCTTTCACACGTTGATGAAGACCCGCTTGACAGAGCGCGTGATGCCGGGGATGAGATTTCGTTCTTCCGCGAGAATCTTGACAGGGCGGTAAAGCTTACGAGAATGCAGAAGCAGGGACTTTTGCCGCTTCGTGTTACGCACAACGATACAAAGTGTAACAATGTTTTGTTTGATACGGAAACGAAAGCAGCCCTTGCGGTAATAGATCTTGATACGGTTATGCCGGGGCTTGCTCTCCACGACTACGGCGATGCAGTTCGTTTCTCGGCAAACACCGCAGAGGAGGACGAGCCGGACACATCCAAAATCGCGCTTGACAACGGGAAGTTCCGCGCATTCACGGAAGGCTTTCTCTCGGCCTGCGGCAATGTTTTGACCGAGCGGGAGAAGGAGAATCTTGTAGACAGCGTAATTGTGATAACGATGGAGCTTGCGGGAAGATTCCTTGACGATTATCTCACGGGAGATAAATATTTCAAGACCGATTATCCGGGACACAATCTCGTCCGTACCCGTGCGCAGGTAACTCTTGCACGGGATATCATCGCAAGATATGACGAGCTTAATTTGATAGTAAAAGAAATACTATAAATAACAAAAAGGATGGTAGAAACAAATGGGATTTTTAACAGGTAAAACAGTAATCATCACAGGTGCAGGACGCGCAGTGCTCTCTGACGGGAGATGCGGCTCTATCGGCTACGGTATTGCAACCGCATATGCAAAAGAGGGCGCAAACATCGTTATAACGGGAAGAAACGTAAAGAAGCTTGAGGATGCAAAGGCAGAGCTTGAAAAGCTTTACGGCATCAAGGTGCTTATTCTTCAGGCGGATATCGCATCCGGTACGGATAACGAAGCTACCGTAAAGAAGGTTGTTGACGAAACAATGAAGGAGTTCGGGCGCATTGACGTGCTTATCAACAACGCTCAGGCATCTGCTTCCGGTGTTCCGCTTGCAGAGCATACAACAGAGCAGTTTGACCTTGCAATGTACTCCGGTCTTTACGCAACCTTCTATTATATGAAGGCGTGCTATCCGCATCTTAAAGAGACAAAGGGCTCGGTAATTAACTTTGCTTCCGGCGCAGGTCTTTTCGGAAACTTCGGTCAGTGTGCATACGCTGCTGCAAAGGAAGGCATCCGCGGACTTACCCGCGTTGCTGCAACGGAGTGGGGCAAGGACGGAATAAACGTAAATATCGTTTGCCCGCTTGCATGGACGGCTCAGCTTGAGCAGTTTAAGAATGCATATCCCGATGCGTTTGACAAAAACGTTCATATGCCGCCGATGGGGCACTTCGGCGATGCAGAGCTTGAAATCGGTCGCGTCTGCGTACAGCTTGCACATCCGGACTTCAAGTATATGACGGGCGAAACCCTCACACTTGAGGGCGGTCTCGGTCAGCGTCCGTAAAGATACGAATAAATCACTGCCGCCGCGGGAAAATCCCCGCGGCGGTTTTGTGTAAAAATGTAGCAGATATAAATTCAAGAATGGCGCAACGTATTTGGAATAAAATTATAGAGTTGGA
>JAFQGO010000259.1:0-10008 GCA_017398225.1 Oscillospiraceae bacterium
ATCCTTCTGCCTTATTTTGATGAAAACAACCGTCAGCGCAGCCGCCATAAGCTCCGCTGCGACAATTGAAAACCACACGCCGAAAATCTCCCATACAAGCGGAAGAATCAAAACGAAAGCGACCTGAAAAACAAGAGTTCTTAAAAACGATATCACCGCAGACGTTAATCCGTCGTTGAGTGCCGTAAAGAACCCCGAGCCGAAAATCGCAATTCCCATAAACAAAAATGAGAGCGCAAAAATGCGGAATCCCGATACCGTAAGCTCCAGAAGTTCCCGATCATACCCTACAAACACCGCCGACAGCGGACGTGAAAGAACTTCACCCGCCAACACCATAAAGCCGCTTGCCCACAAAATGACCGTAATGCTTTTTTTCAGAAGCGACGAAAGCTCATCTAAATTTTGCGCACCGAAATGATAGCTTATAACAGGAGATGTTCCTATCGAATATCCTATAAACGCCGCTACAAAAATAAAGCTTACATACATCATTACGCCATAAGCCGCAACACCGTCTTCTCCCGCATATCTGAGAAGCTGAATGTTATAAAGCATACCCACAACATTCATCGAAACATTACTCATAAACTCGGACGAGCCGTTTGTGCAGGCTTTGAGGATTGCCGCGCCGTCAAAATGCGTTTTTCCAAGACGCAGAATACTGCTGTTCTCTCTTGCAAAATACACAAGTGGAACGCCCCCGCCGATAACCTGGCTCATTGCTGTTGCAACGGCAGCCCCCGCAAGCTTATGCTCCTGCGGAAGAAGAATCACGAGAACAGCATCAAGAATCATATTCGTAACTCCTGCACTTACAGTAACTGCAAGACCGAGCTTTGGTTTTTCTGCGGCGACAAAAAACGTCTGAAACATGAGCTGAAGAACATAAAACGGCAATGCAAGAAGAATGATGCGTCCATAAAGAACACAGTTTTCAAGAAGCGCTCCGCCCGCTCCCAGAAGCCTTGATATCGGCTCTATATAAATAATCCCGAGAACAGCAAAAAGAACTCCTAAAAAGAACGAAATATACACAAAAAGCGAAAATAATTTGTTTGCATGCTCCCGCTCGCCCTCTCCGAAAGCTTTTGCAACAATGGCTGTCCCGCCTGTTCCGAAAATGAACCCGACGGTCGCAACTATCATAAGAAACGGAAATATAAGATTAACCGCAGCAAATGCTGTTTTACCTGCGAAATTTGACACAAAGAAGCCGTCCACCACGCTGTAGACGGATGTGAAAATCATCATTAACACACTCGGAGCGGCAAACCGCAAAAGTCTGCCATAGGTGAAATGGTCTGAAAGCTGTATTTTCATTATTATAACTGTTCCTTATCTATTACCTTTTATCTCTTATCTATCTGAATTTATTCAGATCTGAATACGCCTTTACAGTATATTATATTTCGTCTTTTATGTCAACAGAAAGACGGCGGAAAAGAACGTTTGTACCCCATTTTCCCAAAACCAAAGATAAGCACGGGACTGTTTTTTGCAATCCCGTGCTTTTTGATATTATTTTGTGTAATCCTTAATCCTCTTGATAAGCACTGCCACCTCGGCGCGCGTGGTGTAGTCCAATGGCGCGATAAGGTTGTTCTTGCCGTTGACGAGACCCGCACCGATAAGTGCGGAAACAGCGGTCTTTGCGTAGTCAGCGACATTTTCAAAATCCTCATATTGCGGTTCGTCGAAATCGCCAAACTCTACGTTGAGTTTCTGCAATGCGCGGTAAACTATCACCATCATATCCTGACGGGTTATGGGTTTGCGCGGTGCGTATTTGTTATCGCCTATTCCGCCGACGATTCCGGTATTTCGTGCAATCGCAAGCTCTTGTGCAAAGTAATCAGAGACATCAACATCCGCGAAGTTCTCGGTGTTGTCTGATTTTAAGTCAAATGCACGCACCAGAAGCAGTGCGAAATCCGCACGGGTGATATTCGCTGCCGGAGAGAATGTGCTTGCAGATGTTCCCTTTATTATTCCGGCTCCTGCAAGCTCGTTTATCGCATCCTCTGCCCACGCATGACTTGCAAGATCGGTGAAGCGGAGAGCTCCGTCTTCCGTGCCCGCGTTATCAGTGTTTCCTCCTGCTTCTCCGCTTTCACCGTCATTGTTGTTCCGGTTTTCACCGGTCTCCGGCTTATCTGTCGGTGCGGCTCCGCCACCACCTCCTCCACCGCCACCGGCGGCAGAAGAATCGCTGTTGCCTGTTGACGGAGCTTCTGTTTTATCACTTTCGTCTGCCTTATCCGCCACGGAGCCACCGGTAGTAGAACCGTAAACGGTTATGGTGAAATACTGTGTGGATATTCTGCCGTCTTCATCTACAGCGTCGACCGCAACGAGATTTTCGCCGACCTGACTTCCGTCAGGTCTCCATGTAAACTTTCCGGTTTCCGAATTCAGGCTTGCGCCGCGCGGAAGCGTGCGTGCTTTATAGGTTACCTTTCCGCCGTTTGCTGCAGTTGCTGTCGCATTAACACTGATTGAGCTTCCTGCAGAGGCGGTGAGATTATCGAATGTTCTGTCAAACACAGGTGCGTTGTTGTCCTCATACGACATCGCGATTTTAAACGATGCACCCTCTGCCACATCATACTTGTACCCAAGCTCCATATCCATATAATCAACATATGAATCTATCGGCGTGACGTATCCCAGACCAAGCTTTACGTGTGTCGGGTCAATAAGCTCGGCGCTCTCTATCATAAACGCAGAGTTACCAACACCCTCGTGCTCAACGTTTATCATTCTGTCGACAAGAATGCTTGCGTCGGAAATCTCGCAATCTGTTTCTATCGTGATAAAGTTTGAAAGCTCAAGCTCACGCGTGAAATCCGTCACCTTACCTCCGATAGCCGCATCAAGATTTTCAATGCTTCCTATCTTCTCGCCATCATTTACATACGAATATATGTTTTCTCCGTCAGCATTTACGGTATAAACTCCGACAAAGCCTCGGAATTCAAAAACATCGCCCACGTTATAAGTAACGCTGTTGTTCTGCGAATATACGATATAATCCACGCGTCCGTCACAAAGCGTAACCTTAACGGCTTTTGCACTGTCGTATTTTCCCGCCTTGCCGCTTACAACAGTTACCGGCACGCTTTCAATTGACTTAATATAGCGTTCGCCGTTGTACGGCTCAATAACGGTTGTAAAGAGCGTATCAAGATTTGCACCCTTGCGGCGGACGAGCATATATTCCGCATGCTGTGTATCCTCATCCTTACGCGGCGGCATACCATGCGCAAGCGTCACTTCATCTGCCGCAAAGTCATTTAGCATCGTCATGCGCAGGTGAATATCCATCTTGCCGTTTTTGGAAAGCTTGTTTCTGTCTTCAATCTTATAATCGAGCCAGAATTCACGCGCTCCGGAATTTTCCGCTTTCTTAACATTGAAAAGCCATGTGTATCCCTCCGGATACTTCAGCGTTACGTTTGTGTTCGAGACCGAAGAATTTTCACCTACAGAATACGGATCGGGGCCAAACTCAACATCCTCGCCTGCATAGGTTCCGGTCTTCTGCTCCGTAAACGTAAGATTATCCGAATGCTCCGGAGCTTCAACGCTCATCGGATGGAACGAATAGATATGGTCGTTTCCTCCGAGAATCTTGAAGAAATCAATACCGTATGACACATCGCTGTCATAGTCTACCATTACAACAGTTCTTCTATATTCGTCCGTTGCGGTGTATGAGCCCGAGGAATCCACATCCATAACCTTGACGCGTGTTTTCTTCGCATCAAAGTGGAGAGGCTTTTGCGGCTCTGCAGTTGAGAGAGAGGATGCCTCGTTAACAACAACAGAGTTGTGAGCTATCGTAGAGCCCTGCCACTGCGCACGGTTTCTGTCCGTATCATTGGCATTCTCCGGATATCCGAGATCAGATGTCATCGGCATTCCGTATGCTTCAACACCAAGGTTTAAGTCATCTGCGTTTGAGTGAGAAACCGCGCCGCCGAAATACAGCCAGAAGTCCCTCTGCGTATCCCTGATAATTCCGGTATTTATTCCATTGTGCAGCGTTCCCGCACGGAGAGCGGCAAAGCCGTAGCCGGTAAGCAGCGAGCTCTTATCATAATCATACTCGCCGTACTTGTCGATAACCGCCTGCATTTCCTCACCTAGGCTTTCCGGATTCTTTGTGAATACGTCATAATGAATGCCGTCAAAGTTTCCGCCCTTCATCATATAAAAATGCTGAGCGATCTCCGGGTCCTTCGTCCATCTGAATGCATTTATCATAACGCTGTCATCATCCGGAAGCATTGAATACGCTCCATATGCTCCGCTGTCGCCGATGGAGCCGAGTCCGCGCCGCACAAGCGTGAGCGGTGCGTATGACTTTATCATACCGAGATACTTCGGGTTGCCGTAAAGGTCCATTCCCTTATATCCGTCATATCTTCCGAGAGTGTTTGCTATTTCGGAAAGCTCCGTTACCCAGATTCGGTTATAACCCGGTGCCGACTCATTGCCCTGACCGTCACGCGAGACCTGATTTACAATTCTCTCGCTTATGTTACCGCCGGTGTTGGAGTTAATGGTCATCGTTCCGTTTGTAAAAAGCCAGTCCATCATCTCGTTTGTGTGCGGCGCGGTATCGAGAACTACCGCTGCATATGCAAGGGATGCCTGATGCGCACCGAAGTTTCCGCGGCAGTTTGATTCCTTAACTGCCTTGAACACCTCAACGAGATAATTATTTTCAAAGTTCTGTCTCAGCGTTTCGCCCGTAACGGTTTTCTTTCCGTTTTCATCCGTCACAAGCTTATCCTCGTAGTTATATTCTATCGCCTTTTGCGTAAGGAACTCTATAACCTGCGGGTCATCATACATCGGGAAGAACGCATCATAAGAAACTGTTGCGTAGTTGACTATATTCGTTTCCCAGATAGAGCCTATTATCTTGCCGCGCGCTTCTCCGCCGTTGGCATTCGCATATACCCAGCCGTTGGGATTTACTTTGGTTTTATTGCCTGCAAACAGCTCTCTTGCATTCATATCCGGATAAACATCGGCAATTCTGTCCATCATAACGGCACCGATACGGCCGTATTTTTCATCACCGGTATAGATGTATGCATCGCGCAGTGTTTCTACCGCCGTTTGTATCGCACCGGGGTTGTGCTTTCTCGAATTCCACAGTGCAAACTGATGGTAGTAAGCTATATATGAATGAACCTCCCGCAGTCCGCCCGAATATGTTCTTCCGGTGTCGTAGCCGAAGCCGTCGTCCACGCCCCACACATCTGCCGGATTTTCAAGCTCATAATCTATATCCCAGCCGTGCGTTATCGGAACAGTTTTCCCCTGTGTCTCCCAGAACGGGTCAACCGTAAGCTCGTCATACAGCTCGTTTTTAAGATATCCGTAGCCATAGGTCTTGCCGTCAAAGAGCTCCTTGTGCTTTTCAAGCGCAAGCTCGCGGTTGAATATTCCGTGCTCATCAAGCCCAAGCTCATAAAAGCTTCCAAAGTTGTTTGACGGGAAGAGGCGCTTACAGCTCGGGCACTGAAGCTGCCATGGGCGCGTAAGCGGGTCTGACAGCCACGCATATGCCGTGTTTATCTTGCCTATATTCACTCCGCAATAACGGCAGTACTGATAATACGAGTCACCCTTAAGCCCTACCTGCGTTGACCTCGGTATGCCCTCGCCGGGTATCATATGATAAAGATACTCCATCTTATCCAGATATTTTTCGGCATTCTTTACCGCTGTGTCACGCAGGCTCTTTGCCCAATCGTATTTCTTTACGTTTTCGCGTGCCGCCGCAACCATTTCATCGGTATAGTACGTGCGTGAAACCTTGCCCTCACGGACAGAAACCGTAGCCTCACCGCTCACCGAAATACCGTCGATTGTAACCGTTGCGGTAACTGTTGTCTCACCTGCGGCAACGGGATGAACGTATCCGTGCTCATCTATTATTGCAATATCCGTATCTCCGATATCCCAGAGGATTTCGGCTCCCGTCATATCAACGCTCTTTCCGAGGAAGGTCATAGCCCGCGCCGTAAGCTCCGTTCCCGCTCCGTTCGGACGCATAAGGAAGGTGGGTGCCGTAATTTCAACTGCTCCGAATCTGTCGTTTTCAACAAACACCGTTGCCGCCACGTCAATCGTACCTCCGTAATACGAAGCAGTACACTTTATATTTGCCTCTCCTGCGCCGTTTGCAGTCATTTCGCTTCCGTTAAAGCTTACAACGGATGTATCATCACTTGACCATACAAGCGACATCTTATCCGCAGAAAGAGCCGCGCCGCTTGCAAGCTGCGCCTTGATGCCAAGACTTATTTTTTCGCTTACATAGAAGGTTCTTCTGTCCGTATCCAATACAGCAATGTCAATGCCGCTTCCGTCCACCGTTACCGGAACAGTCTTTGTAAGCTTCTTTCCGTTTGCAACTGCGGTAATCACCACATTCGTACTGCCCGCGGCAAGCGCCGTGATTTTGCCGGCTTCATCAACTCTCGCTATATTTGTGTCTGTAACTTCATATGTAATTGAGGAGAACGTATCCGCCGTGCCGTCAAGCTTTTTCTGCCCGCGATACATCGTTCCGTCGCTCATAACAAGCGTAGCTCCGGCACTTGCCACATCACCTACGATAAGCTTGTATTCTTTGCTGTCCGTTCTTATTTCTTTTATCTCCGGGTAATCTGATTTTGCCGCAAGGCGTATGCCCGACAGCTGCTGGTATGCCGTGCTCTTGCCCGCCTTTGTTGCGCGGAAGGTCAGCTCGTGAGGTCCCGCGCTTAAATAGAAGCTACGCATGCGTATAGCAGGGCCCGAGCCGGTTTTTTGCAGTCCGCCAACTTCGTAATAATAGCTGTAGCTTCCCGCATAGCTTCCGTCAACGTATATTTCGCTCTCGGAAGCTCCGGCAGGCATATGGAAGCCGTTATACACAAGAGTATATATCCCTTCATAGGGAACGTTCACTTTAATCGTTACATTGTTATTAACGGCTGTAGTTGCCTGAAAGCCGTAGCCTTTGAACTCCGTGCTTGCAGAAACCCCGGTGGTCTTTGACGCATCAATTTCCCAGCCGTCAACATCAAGCCTTGCATCGCGCACCTTAGAAACCTTCTGCGCCGTGAAATTTATAAATACATCGCGCATATCCGCCTCAACAACGGTTACCGTACACTTGTTCGTCGTCTTTGTCGTGCCGTTGAGCGTAACTGTGGCAGAAATCTCCGCCGTCGTTCCGTAAATGTGACCGTAAACTGTGCCGTCTTCTCCAACGGAAACGCATTCCGGTTCACTGCAGTTTTCAACCTTCCACTTTACCTCGGCATTTTCAAAGCTTGCGGGATATCCGCTTTCCATCATACCGGAAAGGGGCAGCTTCGCATCGCGGAAAACGCCGACTGTTCCGGTTTCCGGAAGAGAAACCTCTGCAAGCGGGGTTGTATCAACAACTTTTATGTCCGCGGTTGCCGACACAAGCTCACCGCCAAGGCTCAGCGTAGCAGTAACGGTACCCACTCCTTCTCGGATAGGTGTTACCGTGCCGTCTTCTTTCACCGTGATAATCTCCGGCGTTGATGTTCCGTAAACAACTGTGCCTCCCGTCATATCGGCCGGCTCGCCGTTTGAGAGGAAACCTGTCGCGATTACCGTTGCCGTCTTATCAATGTCAACTTCACTTGAAGACGTTTTAACCTCGGCGTAAAGAAGCTTTATCGGAAAATCTGTTGTTGTAACTGTTTTGCTTGCACTTCTCGTTATTCCGTTTAGCGTCATGCTCGCGGATAAATCAGCCGCGCCGTTCTTTCCGCCGAGCACAGCTTTCGCCGCGGCATAGTATATTCCACTGCCGGAATATGTCTCCGCACGCGCGGCACTCTGCGGTGCGGAGATAACGTATTTATCGCTCGTGGAAAATTCCACCGCATCGGGCAAACACTTGGTATCAAGGGAAATGTATGTGCCGGTTGAAGCAACGGGCTTTACCAGGACATCAAGCGGAGACTGATTTGCCGCGCTGATATTGCCCACAATATCAAGCTCAACGCCCGCAAATCCAACCTCGCAAAGCTCAAAATCATCAAACCATACCGTTCCCTCAAAGCCTGTCTTTTCAAGGTCATCCGCATCCGGACGGAAAAGCAGGCGCGGGGAGAGATACATTGTTTTTGCATCGGCAAGCGTCTGGGCAGCAACAGGTACGGAATATTCCACCCATTCGCTGTATTTTTCTCTCCAGTTCTCTTCGCTTGTCATGCTTGCAGTTCTCGCCATTCCCGCAACCGATGTTGTTGACGAAAGGTTTGCATAATCATATATATCAAACGCTATGCCCATATCCTCTGCGCCGTTCGGGATCTTCAAATCAGCCTTTACCTTGAACGAAAGCTGATAAAGCTTTCCCGTTCCCACCGGAACGCGCATATCCTTTTGGAAGAAGAGCGGAGACGGATTTTTCCCTGCCGCAACGCTTCCATCAAAGGTTACTGCAAGCGCACGGTTACTTGTATCTCCGTTCTTCGGTGCAGTTCCGATATATGTGCGCATAAACTGCGCAGTTTCCGGCTTCTCGGGCTGATTTTCCCAGTTAAGCCATATCCACTTATCGGAATTAAAATCAACATTATATTCCTCTCCGAGAAGATTCTTGCCCTTTTCGGCAACGGCAAGATTATATTCTGCACTTCTCTCCTTGCCGTCATATGTAACCTCTGCGGTGATTTTCGTATTACCGCTTTTCTTTGCTGTTATCAGACCGGTCTCATCAATCTCGGCAATATCGGTTGCGCTTGATGAAAACTCAAGGCGCGTAAGCTTTGCCTCATCAGGCTTTTTTATTTCAACGCCGAGAGCATCCGCGAGATGAAGGATTGCCGTCTTTTCCGTGCCAATCGGCATCGGGTCTCCTTCGGCGGCGATACCGTCAACGGAAATATATGCCTTGTCAAACTCTCCTGCCGCAACATCAAGCATAATTTTCTTTATATAAAGCGTGTTATATTCCTGACCCTCGGGTCCTCCCGTGCCGTCGATTACAAGATAATAATCGCCGCGCTCCGGAATTTCTATTTCGCCTACGTCTATAACCCCATCCGGCGCAAGGCTTACATTTGCCATCGGAGTGTTGTTTTTTATATCAGAGCGCGAAACCTCTGTGATATCCCCGGCTTCAAACATATATATGTCTGCATTCATTCCATATCCATGGCCTGCGCTTTCAAAAGCAAGAGAATATCTCCCTTTGTTTGACACTTTAAGCTTGAACGCAACATATCCTTGCTCATCCGTGCCGTAAGCATCCCGCGGGAACGCGGCATAGAAATGTTCCTTCGTCATATTTCCTGCCTTGCGGTTGTAAAGGATGTTATACGCCCAAAGGTTCGTCTTTGAGGCATTCATTTCCGAATAATCATCTATATCCGTGTAACCGCCCGGACGCAAGGTTCCGTTATCAAGGCGCGGCTTACCGTAGTTCGTCTGGTCAAGCATAACGGTTGTATTGAGAACATACTGAAGATGCACACCGATATTACCGTTATCCTCGGCATCTTCATCATCCGGCAAAATAGGCGGAGACGGCTCTTCACCGCTATCTCCCGAGTCTCCGCCTGTCCCCTCGCCATCCGTCGGAACAAGCTTTATGCCGGAAATATAAATTATCGGTGTACTTCCTGCTGTCGCAGTTGTTTGAGCTGTGCCATAGAAACCGACAAAGAAATCCCCCGGTTCATCTACCGTTACTGTCGCAACGTCCTGATATCCGGGCTTTTCACCGTCAAAATCACAGCTTCCGACAAGAGCTGCACTATTGCTTCTGTCCGACCCACCGACAAGTTCAAACGTCGATTCTTCTGACTTTTCGTCCTTCAGCCAGAATACACCCATTTTTGAGATTTCATTCCCCACTGATTCCGGCGCACCCTTCGCCTGCAAAGTATATGTTCCCGCAGCCTTAACATTTATGCGAAACATAGCGTGATAGCTTCTGTCTTCTCTGGGTGC
>JAFQGO010000260.1:0-6000 GCA_017398225.1 Oscillospiraceae bacterium
TGCGGGCTTTGACGCGCGCCGTGCCGATATTGAGGCAGAGCTTGCGACCCGTGAGGCGGAGCTTTCGGAATCAAAAAAGAAATACGCCGTTGTAAAGGAAGAATTTTCCGAGGCACAGGAAAAGTGCTCAAGTGCGGAGAATATGTTAAACGGCTTTGAAATGAAATACAAATCCCGCGGAGAACGCTTTGAGCGTTTGAAGGAAAACTGCGGAAAGCTGCAGCTGAGCCGTGAGTCCCTTGAAAACAAGCTTCGTATGCTCCGTGAAATGGAAAGAGATTTGCAGGGGTATTCGTATGCCGTAAAAAATATAATGAAGGCAAAAGATGCGGGAACTCTCGGAGGAATATACGGAACGGTTTCTCAGCTTATCCGTGTTTCGGAAAAATATACAGTCGCTGTCGAAACAATTCTCGGCGGTGCGCTTCAGAACGTTATCGTCGGGGATGAACGTGATTCAAAAGAGGCGATTGCATTCCTCAAGCGCACAGACGGCGGAAGAGCTACCTTTATGCCGCTTGACACTGTAAAGGGAAATGTGCTTACACAGAAAGGCCTTTCAGAACAGCCGGGCTTTGTCGGGCTTGCATCGGAGCTTGTGGAATACGATGAAAAATACTCTCCCGCAATCCGTTATCTTCTCGGGAAAATCGCGGTTTGTGACAACATAAACAGTGCCTCGGCACTTGCGAAAAAATACGGCTACAGCTTCCGTATAGTTACGCTTGACGGGCAGATAATAAATTCGGGCGGTACGTATACCGGAGGTAGTGTGAACAAGACATCCGGGATACTTACCAGAACGAACGAGATTAAAAAGATAGATGCAGAGCTCTCCTCACTTGCGGGAAAGATAGATACGGCAAACGCCGAAAAGGCAGAGGCAGAGCGCGAGTATAATGCGCTTACTTATGAAATGGAAGTCTGCCGAAATGATAAGCGCGCTTGTGAGGACATTCTCCTTAAGGCAGAAACGGAAATTGAGCATTACAAAACGCTCCACCGCCACTTGAACGAGCTTATCGACTCTCTCGGCGAAGAGCTTACGTCTCTTGCCGGAAAGAAAAGCCAGTCCGAGCGCATTATGCAGACCACGCGCGAGTGCATATCCGAAAAAGAGACAGAGCTTTCCGCCCTTCGTGAAGAAGAAGCGGCGCTCATTTCGGGAAATGCCGAGCTTGCAACCCGTAAGACGGAGCTTGCAGAGAAAATGTCTGAGTGCGCAGCGTCTCTTGCAGCTGTCCGCGCAGAGGCGGCGGAAGCCGTGCGTGCACGCGAGGAGATAGAACAGCTTTCCGATGCACTTGCGGGCGACCGTGAGGTAAAAGAGCAGAGCATCCGCACAATTGAGAGCGAAAACGAAGCTTTGGCAGAAAGCATTGCAGCGAAGAAGCTTGAAGCGGAAGATAAGCGCAAAAATAAAGAGAATATCGAAAAGAAAATATCCGGTATTGTGGAAGACCGTCTTTCTCTCGAAGCCGAGCGCAACCGCAGGGATAAGGAAATCAAAGAAAAAAATGTCGAGATTCATAACCTCGACAAAGAGCGCTCCCGCCTTGAAATGAAGAAGGAGTCTGCCGCCCGTGAGGAACAGCAGATCACCGAAAAGCTCTGGGACTCTTATGAGCTTACAATGGGAACTGCCGATAAATATATTGTAGAGATTCCGTCACTTCCGGAGGCAACGAAGCGTATATCAGAGCTTCGGAGCGCGATGAGAAAGCTTGGCGACGTAAACGTCAATGCCATTGAAGAATACGATAAGGTATCCGAGCGCTATGAGTTTATGACAAAGCAGTGCGGAGACCTTGAAAAGGCGAAGACTGAGCTTGAGCGGATGATTGCTGAAATAACCGAAGAAATGCAGACGATTTTTGCCGAGCAGTTCAAGGTTATCAACAAGAACTTCGGAGAAACCTTCTCCGAGATATTCGGCGGTGGTATGGCAGAGCTTGTGCTTGAGGATGAAGGGGATATTTTAAACTGCGGTATTGAAATCCGCGTTCAGCCTCCGGGCAAGACGCTTAAGACCATAACCCTGCTCTCCGGCGGTGAGCGTGCGCTTGTTGCCATTGCGCTTTACTTTGCCATTATGAAGATACGCCCGACACCGTTCTGCGTGCTTGACGAAATCGAAGCCGCGCTTGACGATGTCAACGTTGCAAGATATGCAGAGTATCTTCGCCGCCTTGCTGCGACAACACAGTTTATCGTTATCACGCACCGCCGGGGAACGATGGAAGAGGCGGACACGCTTTACGGCGTTACTATGCAGGAAAAAGGCGTTTCCAAGATGCTTGCAATCAGCATCTCCGAGGTTGAGCGCTCAATCGGCGTAAAGCTTACTTAAGCAGTTGCTTAAAGAATTTTCAAGAGGTTTTTCAAAATGGGATTATTCGATAAAATAAAACAGGGGCTTGCAAAAACCCGTGCGGCAGTAGGAAATCAGCTTGCGAGCATTGTGCGAAGCTTTTCGTCCGACCGCGAGGAAATGCTTGAAGAGCTTGAAGAAACGCTCATTATGGCAGACCTCGGTGTTTCGACGGCAATGAAGGTAACGGAGGCTCTGCGCGAAAGCGTTAAGGAAAAAAAGCTTCATGAGCCGGATGAAATACTTTCAGAGCTTAAATCAATTCTTCTTGATATCCTTAATGCAAACGTAAAAGAAAATGCAGGAGCAAAGCAGAAAGCCATTCTTATTGTAGGCGTAAACGGAGTGGGGAAAACCACAACGATAGGAAAGCTTGCATCAAGGTATATTGCAGAAGGAAAGCGCGTTGTGCTTGCGGCGGGAGATACCTTCCGCGCCGCGGCAGGTGAGCAGCTTGACATCTGGGCAAAACGCTCAGGCGCGGATATCATCCGCCATGCCGAGGGGGCAGATCCTGCGGCTGTGGTTTTTGATGCGGCAAATGCCGCACGCGCAAGAGGTGCTGATGTGCTTATATGCGATACAGCAGGACGCTTGCACAATAATCAGAATCTTATGAACGAGCTTGCAAAAATCCGCCGTGTGCTTGAGCGTGAGCTTCCGGATACTGATATTGAATCGTATCTCGTGCTGGATGCAACAACAGGGCAGAATGCGCTTATTCAGGCAAAAAAGTTTAATGAGGTTGCAAACCTCTCGGGAATTATCCTGACAAAGCTTGACGGTACGGCAAAGGGCGGTATCGTTATCTCAATTGCCGATGAAATGAGCCTTCCGATAAAGTATATAGGTGTTGGTGAACAGATTGACGACCTTACGGAATTTGATGCCGAAGGCTTTGTCAATGCCCTTTTTGAGGTGGTATAAATGGAGTTTATAATCGCTACAAACAACAAAAAGAAATTGCGTGAAATGGGCGCAATTCTTGGAAAACTCGGTGTCCGCGCGCTGTCTCTTGCAGAGGCGGGAATAGAATCCGATGCCAAGGAAACGGGAACGACGTTTGAAGAAAATTCGCGCATAAAGGCACTTGCCGCGATGCGCGTTGCAAAGCTTCCTGCAATAGCAGACGATTCCGGCCTTGAGGTTGATGCGCTCGGCGGAGAGCCGGGGGTATACTCCGCGCGCTACGGCGGTGATAAGTGCCGCGATGATGTGGAACGTTATGAGTATCTTCTTGAGAATATGAAGAATGTTCCGGACGGAGAGCGTCAGGCGCGCTTCGTTTCAGTTATAACGTGCGTGTTCCCCGATGGGCGCGAGATTTCCGCTCGCGGCGAAATTGAGGGAGAGATACTTCGCGAACCGCACGGCGAGGGCGGATTTGGTTATGACCCGATTTTCTTCGTTCCCGATGAGGGAATGACCACCGCGGAAATGACGCAGGAAAGAAAAAATGAGATTTCCCACCGAGCTAAATCTCTTCGTATTATGGCAGAAAAGTTAGAGGAAGTTTTATAAATGCGGACAGGACTTATGGGCGGAACGTTCAATCCGCCGCATATGGGACATATAAACGCCGCTCGCGCGGCAAAAGAAGAGCTTTCTCTTGACAGGCTTATCTTCATCCCGACGGGAACTCCGCCGCACAAAGAAATGGCAGAAATGTCCGCAACTACAAAGCAACGCCTTGAAATGACTTACCTTGCGGCGAAGACTCTCGGCGCAGAGGTAAGTGATATTGAAATCCGGCGTGAGGGAAAAAGCTTCACGGTGTATACCTTGCGTGAGCTTCACTCAAAATATCCCGATGATGAGCTGTGGCTTATTATGGGAACGGATATGTTCTTAAGCTTGGAGACGTGGTTTTGTTTTGAAGAAATTTTTTCTCTTGCCTCTGTTGCGGCAGTCGCACGCGAGGATGATGACAAAAAACGGCTTCTTGCACACTCGGAACAGCTCGAGCAGAAATACGGTGCGAAAACGCGCGTGCTGGATGCAGCGGCGCTTACCGTATCGTCAACAGAGCTTCGTCCGGGAAATAATCGCAAAGAGCTCCGGGATTTTTTGCCGCCGGAGGTTTATGATTATATAATCCGAAAAAATCTTTACGGAATTTCGGGGTGTGATAAAATTTGACAGAAAAAGAGATAGAACAGCGTGTAAAATCAGTAATGAGCGAAAAGCGATATCTTCACACGATTGGTTGCGTTGATATGGCGGAGCGTCTTGCCGGGCGCTGGGGGGCTGATGTAGCTCTTGCTCGTCGGGCGGCGCTTTTGCATGATATAGCAAAGGAAATGCCGTATGACAAACAGCTTTCTTTGGTTGACGAACACGGTATCATATTAAACCGCGTTCAGCGCTCGGAAAAGATTATCCAAGCTTTTTCCGGGGCAATCATCGCGTGGCGCGAGTTTGACGAGCCGGAGGAGGTCTGCGGCGCAATCCGCTGGCACACAACGGCAAAGAGCGGGATGACGCTTCTTGAAAAAATCATATGGCTTGCCGACCTTACGGAAGAGGGGAGAAGTTTTGACGGGGTTTGCGAAATACGCAGGCTGGCGTTTGAAGATTTGTCCCGTGCGCTTATTTCAGGTTTTGATACAACTCTGCGCGTGCTTATATCGCGCGGATGTGAGATTGACTCAAATATGGTAAAGGCACGCAATTTTGAAATTGCCGCCAACAGTTGAAAGGATTGCTTCACGAAAGATGAAAAAAATGAGACTCAGCAACAAGACTAAATATACAATATCGGTAATTCTGATTATCGCGGCGGCAATTATGGTTGCGGCGGCGCTGGTGATAGACAACATCCGCCCGCCGGAGGCTGTGCCCGTGAGCGGAAGCTCACGCGGGAGCGTTATCCGCGATGAGAAGATATCAATGATAGACCGCGAACACCGGGAAGGCGTTTTCACAATGCTTGTTGTCGGAACCGATGCGGCAAGCAGAAGCACTGACACGATTATGCTTGCAAGCTTTGATACGGTCGAGAAGAAAATGAATATTCTGAGCATCCCGCGCGACACCATTATAAACGCAAGGCGTGCAACAAAGAAGATAAACGCCGCGTATGCGATGTCCGACGGGGATATTTACGCGCTTTTTGATGAGGTGCAGAGTGTTACGGGTATTCGTCCGGATAAATATGTTCTTGTTACTGTTGATGCGTTTGTGGATGTTATCGACGCAATCGGCGGAGTTGAGGTGGATGTCCCTATTGATATGCACTATAAGGACCCGACGCAGGATCTTGTTATAGATATAGATAAGGGTCTGCAGACTCTTGACGGTTACGATGCAATGGGCTTTATGCGTTACCGTGCAACGTATGCCGACGGAGACCTTGGCAGAATCAAGGTTCAGCATACATTTGTCGAAGCTGTTATAAAGAAAATGCTTACCCCTGCAACGTTCGCAAAAATTCCTGAGCTTGCCGGAATAATAACGGATAATCTTGAAACCGATTTAACGCTCGGTAACGGAATCTGGCTCGGCAAGCAGATGCTTACAATGAATCTTGAAGAAGATGTGGAGATGCACACGCTTCCGGGTTATGCAAACTACTACGACGGACTTTCGTATTATTTCACTAAGGAAGATGAAGCGCTTGCGCTTATCAA
>JAFQGO010000261.1:0-3099 GCA_017398225.1 Oscillospiraceae bacterium
GACAGGCTTCGCTGGTCCGTGTATGAGGGAGGAAAGATATATCTCCTTAATACGGATTATGATATGCCGATTACCGTAAAGGTTATCCGGAGCGGGAAAGAAGAGAATATATCTCTTGCACCTCTTGAACTTAAGTGTATCATATAGTATTGTTGCATTTTTGGTCTATTATTGCGTGAAAAGTTGTATTAAATAGTATTATAATATAAATAATGCTTAAGGCTTGAGGGGTTCGAATCCCCTCGGCTTAATACAAGGAGAGATTAAAAATGGCAAGGCTTACACATAAAACTTTGGTTGAATCGGGATATAAGGGATTCATTCAGCCGGATGCACCGGAGCGCGTGCTTCAGTTCGGAGAGGGTAATTTTCTCCGTGCATTTGTCGATTATTTTTTTGATGTGCTTAATGAAAAAGAAGGCTTTAACGGAAAAATCGCAATGGTTCAGCCGTTTGAGCGCGGTCTTTGCGATATGATAAACGAGCAGGAGGGACTCTACACCCTCTATCTCCGCGGCAGTGAAAACGGCGAGGCGGTAATGAAAAAGCGCGTAATCACAAGCGTTTCGCGTTGTATTGATCCGTACCGCGATTTTAATGTTTTTATGGACTGCGCAAAGAATCCGGATCTTAAATATATCGTATGCAACACTACAGAAGCAGGAATTGCATATTCCGATGCGGATAAGTTTGATGATAAACCGGCAAAGAGCTTCCCTGCGAAGCTCACAAGATTTATGTACGATCGCTTTGTAGCTTTTGAGGGAAAGCCCGGTACAGGCTTTGTAATACTCAGCTGTGAGCTTATCGACAACAACGGCCGTGAGCTTCTTAACTGCGTTGAAAAATACATAAAGCTCTGGGGCCTTTCGGATGAGTTTTTAAAATGGATTCGTGAAGAAAACATCTTCTGCTCAACTCTCGTTGACCGCATCGTAACAGGTTATCCGAGAACCGAGGCAGATAAATTCAACGCGGAGAACGGCTATGAGGACAACCTTTTAGACACGGGCGAGATTTTCGGCTTCTGGGTAATCGAAGGCCCGGAAAAGCTTGCGGAAATGCTTCCGTTTGCAAAGGCAGGGCTTCCTGTTCTTGTAACCGATGACCACACGCCGTACAAAAAGCGCAAGGTCCGCATCCTCAACGGCACACACACATCAATGACACCGGCATCAATGCTTGCAGGCGAGGAAATTGTGCGCGACTGCATGAAGGATAGCGTTATAGGTGCTTATGTAAATAAATTTATATATGAAGAGATTATTCCGATTCTTCCGCTTCCGGAGGCAGAGCTTCTTGAATTTGCCGGCGCAGTTGCCGATCGCTTTAAGAATCCGTACATTGATCACAGACTGACCGATATTTCCCTTAACTCTATCTCAAAATGGCGTGCAAGGGTTATGCCCTCGCTTCTTGAGTATACCGAAAAGTTCGGTCGTTTGCCTTCTCTTCTCTCGTTCTCGCTTGCGGCGCTTCTGCGCTTTTATAAAGGCGAAGAGCGCGACGGCGAGTTTTACGGCAAGGGTGAAAAGGAATATCTCATCCGTGATGATAAGGATGTCTGCCGCTATTTTGCAAGCCTTCCGTGGGCAGATACCGCGCTTGCTGTAAAGACAGCTCTTGCAAATGCTGATATGTGGGGACGTGACCTCAATGAGGTGGATGGTCTTGCAGAAAAGGTGTGCGCCTACATCAACGCCATTGATGAGGTCGGCGCGAAAGCTGTTATGGAGAGCCTTATATGAAATATGTAAGAATAAGTGCGGCGGATAACGTTGGCGTTGCGCTGTGCGATATAAAAAGCGGAGAGGTGTGCGACGGGGTAAAGCTTTTAAACGATATTCCGCGCGGGCATAAATTTTCGCTCTGCAACATCAAAAGTGGGCAGAACGTTATAAAATACGCATCTCCCATCGGTCACGCGGCGTGTGATATCGCGGCGGGCGAGCACGTTCACACCCATAACGTAAAATCCAACCTTGCAGGGCTTCTTGAGTATGAGTATAACCCCGTTGAGGCAAAGTCCGAAAAGCTTGAGGCGAAGACCTTTATGGGTTACCGCCGTAAGGATGGACGCGTTGGCATCCGCAATGAGATATGGATAATTCCGACGGTTGGATGCGTGAACTCAATCGGTGAGATTATCGCAAAAAAATCCGAGCCGCGAGGCTCGGTGGACGGTGTATATGCATTTACCCATCCTTACGGATGTTCACAGCTCGGCGGCGACCACGAAATGACAAAGCGCGCACTCGCAGGGCTTGTCAACCATCCGAATGCCGCGGGCGTGCTTGTGCTTGCGCTCGGGTGCGAGAACAACACGGTAGAGCAAATGAAGGAAGCTATAGGCGGGTATGACGAAAAGCGAGTCCGTTTTCTCGTCGCTCAGGACGTGGAAGACGAAGTCGCTGAGGGTGTGCGTATAGTAGGTGAGCTTATTGATGCGGCAAAGGAGCTGCGCCGCGAAGAGATTCCGGCAAGCGAGCTTGTGATAGGTCTCAAGTGCGGCGGAAGCGACGGGCTTTCCGGCATTACGGCAAACCCGCTTGTAGGGAAATTTTCTGATATGCTTTGCGGTATGGGCGGTACGACAATCCTTACCGAAGTGCCGGAAATGTTCGGTGCGGAGACGATCCTTATGAACCGATGCCGCAACCGCGGGCTTTTTGAAAAAACGGTGAAGATGATAAACGATTTCAAAGGCTACTATATGCGGTACGGTGAAAAGATAGATGAAAATCCGTCACCCGGAAACAAGGCGGGCGGAATAACAACGCTTGAGGATAAGGCTCTCGGCTGCACACAAAAGGGAGGCCTTGGTGAGGTCTGCGGAGTTCTTGACTACGGTGAGAATGTCTCTGTGAAAGGGCTTAATCTTCTCACTGCTCCGGGAAATGACCTTGTTGCATCTACTGCGCTTGCAGTATCGGGTGCGCATATTGTCCTTTTCACAACCGGACGTGGAACGCCGTTTGGCTGTCCCGTGCCTACAGTTAAGATATCCACAAACACTGCCCTGTATGATAAAAAGCGTGCTTGGATAGATTTTGACGCCGGTGTGCTCGTCACAAACGGATTTGATATGAAAGCAACGGC
>JAFQGO010000262.1:0-8196 GCA_017398225.1 Oscillospiraceae bacterium
ACGCCGTCGCCTGCGGGAATTTTAAAGTTGTCCATTGCTGTCGCCTCCAAGCTGTTTGGTGATTTGAGAATAGGTGCGGTCATCCGTTATTGCGCATATTCTGATAACGTCGTCAAGGTATTCTGTGGACAGAACCTTTGCATCACGGTGAAGGATGTCAATAAGTGCGGATTTTGAATACGGGATATCAAACTCTGTACGGCGGGAAGAAAGAGAGAGCATGCGGCAGATTTCGCTTTTCAGCTCGTCAAACCCTGCGCCCGTGAGCGCAGAAACACATACGGTATCTTTTTCGCGAGAAAAGAGGGATGTATCGGAAAGAAGATCACATTTGTTGAAAACATAAAGGCGCGGAATGTTATCTGCACCGAGCGTTTTTATTACATCGTCAACAACCGTGCAATGCGCCTCTGCCTCCGGATTTGATGCGTCGACAACGTGGAGAAGAAGATCCGCATGTAAAAGCTCTTCAAGCGTTGCGCGGAAAGCTCGCGTCAGGTGATGCGGAAGCTTTCTGATAAATCCGACGGTATCCGAGAGGAGAACCGATGCGGTGTCACTGACCGGAAATTTTCGGGTTGTTGTATCAAGTGTATCAAAAAGACGGTTTGCCGCGTGGATATCGGAGCCGGTAAGGGTGTTTAAGAGCGTGGATTTCCCGGCGTTTGTGTAGCCGATGAGAGAGACGAGAGGAATCTCGCGCCGAATACGTCCGCGCCGCTGTTCTCCGCGCACGCGCATCACGGTTTCAAGCTCTTCTTCTATCTTTGCTATGCGGCGGCGGATATGCCGGCGGTCGGTTTCAAGCTTTGTTTCGCCGGGACCGCGAGTTCCGATACCGCCACCGAGACGGGAAAGCGCCGTACCTCTGCCTGTAAGGCGGGGGAGCAAATATTTATATTGTGCAAGCTCTACCTGAAGCCGGCCTTCGCGGGACTGTGCGCGGGAAGCGAATATATCAAGAATAAGTGTCGAGCGGTCGATAACGCGCACACCGAGAATGTCCTCTAAGTTCTTTGTCTGCGCGGGAGAAAGCTCATTGTCAAACACAGCAAGGTCAATATCGTTTTGCTCTGCAAATTCTGCAAGCTCACGAGCCTTGCCTGTTCCGATAAAGGTTTTGGGTTCGGGAGAAGCGCGGTGCTGGATAACGCGCGCAACCTCGTCTCCGCCTGCGGTAGAGAGAAGCTCGGAAAGCTCGTCGAGAGACGAGTCATCGCATTTTTCCGTGTCGGTATATATATCGGCGTCCAGCCCGATAAGAATGGCGCGTTCTCTTTTTTCTTCACCTTGGTTTTGCATAAAAGCCCTCCATAGACATTGTACAAATATTAGTATACATTAAATTTGCCGAAAAGACAATATTATGATATACTATTTATACAGAATAAATAAGCGGAGGCAGAAGATAATGCTTCATTTTGTTCTCGGCCGCATAAGAAGCGGAAAAACAACTTACATAATTGACAAAATAAAGGAACGCCGTGAGGCGGGAACGCTTTTCCTTGTTCCGGAGCAGCAGTCTCATTCTATGGAGAGGCTTTTGTGCAGCGTTTGCGGGAATACGGTTTCCGCATACAGCGAGGTAACAAGCTTTCGCCGTCTTGCTACGCGTGTAAAGAGCGAAAACGGAGGTGTATGCGCCGTTGCTGTCGGTGGAGGCAGACGCATACTTATGCTGCATTCTGCGGTGCGTGCGGTGTGCGGCGAGCTTTCCGTGCTGTCTAAAAGCGCATCGCGTCCTGACCGTCTGCCGGAGTTACTCCGGGCAATTGACGAGCTTAAGGCGTACGGCGTATCTCCGCGCGCGCTCGCCTCTGCGGCAAAGGACATAGAGGGTATGAGCGGGAAAAAGCTTTCGGAGCTTGCGCTTATATATGCGGCATACGAAAATGAACTTTCTGAGGATGAGTTTGATGCATATGATGAGCTCGGCTTTATTGCGGAGAGTGTGCGCAAGAATGATTTCTGGTGTGACAAAACGCTGTATCTTGACGGATTTTCCGGATTTACCGCCGCTGAGCTTGATATTCTTGACTCTGCCGCAGTAAAGGCAAGGGATGTGTATATCGCGCTTGAGCTTCCGCGTGAATATGACGAGGGGATGGAAAACGGAATATTCGATAAGACGTATAACACGAAAAAACGTATTCTTGAGATATGCAAGAAGAACGGCGTGAAATACGATGAAGTATATCTTGAAAGTAAAAAAACAGGCTCTCTTGCTTTTCTTGACCGTGCGCTGTTTTCTGAGGATGGCGAAAGCTTTGCAGAAAGCTCGGATAATATACATATTGCGCGTGCCACAGGTGCGTTTGAAGAGTGCGAAAAGGCGGCGGCGTATATTTTAGACTGCGTTCGCGCCGGTGCGCGATTTAACGATTTTTCAGTAGCAGTATGCGGGGGAGAAGAGCATCTTTCCGTATGCGAAAGCGTATTTTCACGTTACGGCATACCCGTATATATAAGTGACGATACACCGTTGACGTCAAAGCCTCCGGTTGCGCTGATTATTGCGGCACTTGACTGCGTTTTGCGGGGATTTCGCCGCGATGCAGTTATGGAGTATGTAAAAACGGGATTTTCAGGGATATCGGCCCGGGCACTTTCTGCATTTGAGAATTATATGTACACATGGTCGCCAAAGGCCTCGGAATGGAGCCCGGGGTGTGATTTTGCGCGCAATCCTCTCGGAATATCGGCAGAAAACACACCTGAAAGCGAAGCACTTCTCAAAATCGTAAACCGTGCGAGAAAAAAGATTTACGCGCCGATAAGCAGACTTGCGAAGGCGATGGAAAAAGGAAAAACGGGCAAAGCGTGTGCCGAGGCGCTTTATGAATTTATAAATGAAATAAACCTGCCGCGGAGAATATCGGCATATGCATACATTGCAGAAACGGAAGGGAGGCTCGCTGCGGCGCAGGAATATGATGCGCTGACAGAGGTTATCTGCGGAGTCATTGACAGCATAGGGAAAAGCGTGGGGGATGAAAAGCTTGATGCAGAAGAGCTGTATTACCTGTTCCGTCTTGTTGTGTCCGAGGAGAGCTTATCTACCATTCCGGCGACGCTTGACTCTGTTTCGGTGTCCGATGTTTCCCGTGCCGAGGGAACAAGATGCGGTTTCCGTATAATCCTCGGCGCAAATGATGGTGCGTTCCCGAAAGGAGCAGAGCGCGCAGGACTGATATCCGACAGTGACAGACTCTCTCTTTCCGATTTTGGGATAGAACTGGCTCCCGGTATGTGCGAACGCATTTTTGAAGAATACAGAACCATGCATAGTACGCTTTGTTCAGCAGAAAAAGGATTATACATAAGTTCGTCGGCAGTAGGTATGAACGGAGAGACGAGAGAAGAATCTCCCGTGGTATCGAAAATCCGCTCGGTTTACGGCAAGACCGAGGATGAAATGTCGCTTTATGATGCTCGTCTTCGTGCCAAAATACCGTGCTTTGACCAAAGCATTGCTTCGGGAAGATATCTTTCCGTGTGGGAAGAGGATGAAGAGTATTCCGGCAAGCTTTATAATGTGCGGCAGGCCGGAAGCCTTCGCCGCGGACCGATAAACAGCCGCGAAAACATAGAGGCGATATTTGGCAGAAAAATAAAGCTGAGCGCATCGCGCGCTGATCTTTTCTCGTCGTGCAGATACGCGTATTTCTTAAAATACGGACTCGGTGCAGAGCTTCGCGGACGTGCGGAAATCTCGCCGATTGAAGCCGGAAGTCTTATGCACTATGTTCTTGAATACGTAATATCGCGTCTTGCAAAGGAACAGGATTTTGACGTTTCCCGCGCCCTCGTTCTTGCAGAAGAGGCTTGCCGTGAATACTCCGAGCGCTCGCTCTCTGCAGGCGGTAAGCTCTCGGCAAGGATGGAGTTTCTCATATCGCGCATCACGCAATCGGTAAAAAGGGCGGTAGAGGATATTTGCCGTGAGCTTGCAAAAGGACAGTTTGTGCCAAGCGGATTTGAGGTAAAGTTTTCCGGTGCGGAAGGAGAGCTTCCGCCGATTGAAATAAAGGGTGAAGAGTCAACTGTTCTTCTTCGCGGAGCGGTAGACAGAGTTGACACATACGAGCTTGACGGAAAGCTTTATTTCCGCGTTATAGATTATAAATCCGGCAAGAAAGAGTTTTCTCTTGATGAGACGGTAAACGGAATAGGAATGCAGATGCTTCTCTATATGTTTGCACTTGAAGAAATGGGAAAAGAGCATTTCGGCAAGATACCGCAGGCGGCGGGGGTTATGTACGTTCCGATAGCCCGTGAGGCAAACCGCGCCCGCGGCGAAGGAATAAAACCGAGCCGCCGAGAGGGCGTAATCCTTCGCGATATGCGCATTATTGATGCAATGGAAAGCGGGGAAAACAAGGAATATATCCCTGCAACGGTTGATAAAAAAGGTGCACTCAAACGTGGTTCGGTAGTGCTGACAAGCAACCAGTTTGAAGCGGTAAAGGCGCGAATGAAGCAGATTCTTGCGGGAATAGGAGACGAGCTTTCTCGCGGAGAGATAGAGCCGAATCCATATGTTCATAAGGGCAGAAGCTCGTGCGATTTTTGCGAATACAGGTCCGTGTGTGCGTTTGACGAGGAAAGAGGCGGCGACAGAAAGCGCGAGCTTTGCAGTGTGAAGCTTGCGGATATAATAAATGACGGGGAGGGAACGGATGATGAGTGATGTGAAGTGGACGCGTGACCAGCTTCGCGCGATTTCCGCAAGAGACAGCTCAGTTCTTGTCTCCGCGGCGGCGGGCTCCGGTAAAACTGCCGTGCTTGTAGAGCGTCTTTTGCGGAGAATAACCGATGAAGGGCATGACGTTACGGAGTTTCTTATTATAACATATACAAAAGCGGCGGCGACGGAGCTTCGCCGCAAGATATACGAGTCTCTTTCAAAATACGCTGCACTCCATCCGGGCAATAAGCATATACGCCGTCAGATTGCGCTTGTAGGCAGTGCGAGAATATCGACGGTACACTCATTCTGCACATGGCTTCTCCGCAATTTTTCGGACAACCCTGCGCTTGCAGGCGGGTTCCGTGTGCTGGACGAGAATGAAGCGCAGCTTATTCTTGAAGAAGAGCTTTCAGAGCTTATTGAAGAAAAGTATGACGCGGGGGAAGAAAGCTTTCTCGCGCTTTCCGCGTATCTTAGCGGGGCGAGAAGTGACAAAGCGCTTTTTGGTGCGGTGCTGGAGCTGTATCAGAAAAGCACAAGCCACCCGTATCCCGAAAAATGGCTTTTGGAGGTGGCGGCGGCATATGACGTTTCAAAGGTGGAAAGTATCAGGAATACTGTGTGGGGCGAGTACGCATTTTCGGCAGCAAAACAGGCGCTTGCGGACTGCATCGAAATCCTTGATCTTATGATAGCAGATGTTGAAAAGCTTCCTGAAGCCGCGGAGGTTTATGCCGAGGTGCTGTGTGATGAGCGTGATATGCTCCGAAGAGCCGACAGCGACACATGGGATGGGCTTCTGGAGGCAATTTCCGCAATAGAGTTTCCTCGGCTGCCAAGCTCAAGAAAAATCGAAGACAAAAGCATACCTGAGCGTATCCGTGCAATGCACGACCGCGTAAAGGAGGAGTGCGGGAAGATAACAGAAAAGCTTCTTACTGCTTCATCGGGCGAGCTTCTCGCAGAGCTATCCGCGCTTTATCCGCATATGTGTGAGCTTGCAAGCCTTGCGGAAGAGCTTTCGGCTCGTTTCGGCAGGGAAAAGCTTCGCCGCGGCGCTCTTGATTATTCAGACCTTGAGCATTATGCAATAGAGCTTCTTGTCAGTGAATATGATGCAGAGAGGGATGTTGTTGTTCCGAGCGATACAGCACGCGAGGTTTCAAAAAACTTTTGTGAGATACTTCTTGATGAATTTCAGGACAGCAACAATATTCAGGATATAATTTTCCGCGCAGTATCACGGGATGAGAAGAACATCGTTATGGTGGGGGATGTGAAGCAGTCGATATACCGTTTCCGTCTTGCCGACCCGACGATATTTATGAAAAAGTATAAGAGCTTTAAAAAATACGAGGAAGCAACCGGTGATGAGCCGAGATACATAACGCTTTCTCAGAATTTCCGTTCGCGTGCCGAGGTGCTTGATGCATCAAATGCATTTTTTTCGCGCCTTATGACGGAAGAGCTTGGTGATGTGGATTATACCGAGGAGCATTTTCTTGTACCGCGTGATAATATACCTGAGCCCGGAATGGGCGACAAGTCATGCGAGTTTTATCTTGTTGACAGAAAAGAAAGCGAGCTTTCCTCTGCCGAGGATGAGGCAAAATTTGTTGCATCAAAAATCCGTGAGCTTATTGAGAGCGGATTTGAGGTTTGCGATAAGGACGGAACGCACCGCCGCGCCGAATACCGCGACTTTGCCGTGCTTCTGCGCTCGGCTTCCGGAAATGCTGAAAGTTATGAGCGAGCATTGCGTAATGCGGGAATACCCTATGCATCGCCTCGTGCTGATGGGCTTCTTACCAAAAGCGAAGTAAATGCAATTGTTTCGTATCTTTCTGTAATAGACAACCCCACCTCGGATATCCCGCTTCTGGCACTGCTGAAATCCCCGTTATTCGCCTTTTCTGCGGATGATTTGTGTTATATCAGACGTGAGGGTAACGGTGCGCTTATTTACGCAATGGAAAAGCTTGCAACAAAAGAGGGGGAGACAGCGAAAAAATGCCGGGCGTTTCTCGGTGAGCTTTCGGCTCTGCGTTCGCGCTCACGCGGAGAGAGCGCCGCATCGCTTATATGGGAAATATATAATCGAACTAATGCGCGGGGTCTTTTCGGTGCGCTTCCGTGCGGAGAGGAGCGCCAGCGAAATCTAATAGAGTTTTACAAATGTGCAGGAGCCTTTGAAAGCTCAGGATATTTCGGGCTTTACCGGTTTGTGTCGCACATAGCGCGTCTTGCCGAGCGTGGCGGAGATATCCCCGCACCTGCGGCAGCTGCAGGAAATGCCGTAACGATAATGACGATACACAAATCAAAGGGATTGGAATTTCCGATAGTTTTCCTCGGGGGATGCATACGGAATTTCAATACCGATGATATCAGGCGTCCTATTCTTATTCACCCGCAGCTCGGCGTGGGGCTTCGCTTCCGCGATACGCAAACGGGTGCAGATTATTCAACCGTTGCAAGGGATGTCATATCAGATGCTCTTATTTCGGAAATGAAGAGCGAGGAAATGCGCATACTGTATGTTGCGCTTACGCGTGCGCGTGAAAAGCTCTGTCTCGTTGCCTCCCATAATGATGCGGCAAAAATGATAGAAAAAGTGATTTTTGAAAACGTGTACCCCGAGCTTGATAAAAAAATGCTTTTGTCAAGGGTGGGAACGCAAACGTGGTTTATGTTGCCCCTGCTTCGCACATCAAGCGGAAACGAACTTCGGCAGTACGCCGGTTTTTTGCCGCTGGACGGGGAAAAACTTGGCGGGATGAAGGCGTGTGTTGCGCAAATCGTTGACACAGAGGTTTCGGCTTCCGGAGAGAAAGAGCAAGAATTGCAACCTGCGGAGAACACGGAAGAAATAAAAGAAATGCTGCGCTTTAGCTATGGATATGCTGCCGCAACGGAAACTCCGTCAAAGCTTACGGCGACGGGGCTTCACGCTGACGGCGCAGCGCGCGTATCACCGCGCAGAAGAAAAACTCCGCGTCCGGCATTTCTGCAGGAGCGGGAGCTTACGCCGACAGAACGCGGAACTGCTTTGCATATGGCAATGCAGTTTGCGAATTTTGAAAAGTGCCAAAGTGTTGAAGGTGCAAAGGAAGAGCTTTCGCGCATGGTGCGCGAAAAATATCTTTCACAGGTTCAGGCAAAGGCGGTGGATGCGGAAAAAATTTCGTTGTTTACAAATTCCGCCACAGGGCAGGCGATGCTTTCGGCAAAAGACGTTGCGCGTGAGTTTAAGTTTTCTGTGCTTCTTCCCGCAGATGAAATGCTTGGGAAAGAAGAGCTTTTTGGTGAACAGGTGCTTTTGCAGGGCGTTATGGATATGTATTATGAAAACGAAGAAGGTGTCACGATAGTCGATTTCAAAACCGACCGCCGCCGTCCCGAGGGAGAGGTTCTTGAGAAATACAGCGAACAGCTTCGCACATACCGCCGGGCACTGTTTGAGATGACGGGAAAGAAGGCAAAAAGCCTGCGCCTGTATCTTGTAA
>JAFQGO010000023.1:0-7801 GCA_017398225.1 Oscillospiraceae bacterium
TTGCTGCCGGGCCTTTGGAATACCATGAAGAATGTAACGCGCTCGGCATTGATCCATGTAAAGGTTATCAGTGGTGTCTTGATGCTGCAGAAATTACCGGCGGAATTGTTTTTCCTCTTCTACCTATCGCTCCGTCGGGATCTTTTCCCTCTTTTACTCGTAAAGAAATTCAAAAGTGTTATTCACAGCCACTTTTTGACGGGGAGTATAAAGAACTTACGGGAATGTATCCGGGTATTTTCTTTAGCAGTCAGGTTTGTAGATCAGTCTATCGAGAGCTTCTTGAAGCTTTCGCGTTAGAAATGAAATTCAAGCTTTGTGTATTTATCGGCTCTCACGGACCGGCAGGATCAATGCTTAAGGACATTGTCGCTCGATTTGAGCAATCTGATTGCGGAGACTTGGAAGGAGACATGAACAAGAAGAATATCGGGGATTTTCACTGTATGCGCGTAATGGCGGTATGGTCTGCGGATTATAATCGCGATATAATAAGAAATTATTATGAAAAAAATAATATTTTTGATATAACACGTCACGGTGGACTTTGGGAATCTGCTCTTAACTGGGCAGTTAATCCGGAGTATTTCTAGCCGGAATATTTAGATGAAACAAAATACCCTCAGCATTATGGAGCATTAAAGAACGAGCATTTTGAAGGATGCCAGCGTCCCAGCAAATCAGAGTACACAAAATTCACGCCTGAATTTGCAAGAGAGATGCACGATACGACAGTAAGGCGCCTTGCGGACGATGTTTTGAAAGTATACAAAAATCTCAAATGAAGAAAGAAGTTTTGGGTGTTCAAACTCAAAACTTCTTTCTTTATTATATATTCACTTTTTTGCGCAGGTTGTTCATTCTTGTGTCGAGCTCCGCACTGAGCTGTGAACAAAGGTACAGATCTTTTGCCATTTCTTCGGTAAATTCTGTATCTTTTTTATATTTGAGCTGATGCTCCAAAGCTGCCCAGGAATCCATTGCTATTGTGCGGAATTGTATTTCCACCTTCATCTGCTTTTTCTCGTGCAACAGAAATATCGGAACCGAGATGATCAGATGCAGGCTTCTGTATCCGTTGGGTTTTGGATTTTTTATGTAGTCCTTCGTTTTGATGAGCGTGATATCATCTTGTGAAAGCAATGCTTCTGCAAGCATATACACGTCATCGACAAAAGAGCATATGATGCGGACACCTGCGACGTCGTTGAGATTTTCCTCCATTGCGGCGAGCGAAAGTGGAATATCATCGCGCTGAAGCTTCTGGATGATGCTGTCAAGACGTTTGAGGCGCGTTTTTATGCCGCTTATAGGCGTGCGGTCGTACCGGAGTGAAAATTCCTCGTTGAGTACATTGAATTTCGTTTCGATTTCCATCATCGCACATTTATAATAAGCCATAAGCTTGGAAAATGATTCCGTTGTATGTCTGACTTCGCTTGCTTTTTCAGGGTTGTTTAAAAAGCTTTGCAGAAGCTTTTTGTCGTTTTCGGTTACAATCGGTGCTGGTACTGACATATGTTCCTCCGTAAAAAGTGTTTTATTACATATTATACATTATCATTGCGTGAAGAAAAAGTCAATGAACACGGTGTAAATTTTTGATGAAAAAAGCGGGAAAAAGATGCAAATGGTTTTTATCCCCCACCTTCCACCACGGCAAACCTGTGGAAAAAACTTTGGAAAATGTGGAAAACTCTTTAATATTTCAGTTTGATTACAAAAAAATCGAAAAAAGTGTAATGAAATTTTAAAAAAACTATTGCTTTTTCGGAAGAATGCGTTTATAATATAAATACACTGTGGTGTAAAGTGGTTTAAAATGGAGGTGAAGCTGTGAGAGGCGAATATGCACACGTAATAGACGACAAGGGCAGACTTTTTATTCCGTCAAAATTCCGCACGGAGCTTGGTTGCAGCTTCGTCCTTACAAAAGGGCTTGGGAAATGCCTTGCGGCATATCCCCTTTCGGAATGGGCTCTTTTTGAAGAAAAGATAAAGTCGCTCCCAACCCGCAAATCACGTGAACTCCAGCTCTTCTTCGTTGCTCCGTCTCAGGATATGGAGCTTGACGGGCAAGGGCGTATTCTTGTTCCTGCAAAGCTTCGTGCGTATGCGGGGCTTGATAAGAATCTTGTTATTGTTGGTATGATCGACCACCTTGAAATCTGGTCGGAGGAAGAATGGAACGCTCAGAATCTCACGTCCGATTATATTATGGATGTGATGGATGAAGCGGGGATATAAAGATGCATGAGCTTCATTTTCCCGTTATGCTCGATGAGTGCATCCGGATGCTGGATATAAAACCCGATGGAGTTTATATTGACGGCACGTTCGGGCGCGGTGGTCATTCGAGAGAAATAGCAAAGCGACTGAACGGCGGCAGGCTTATCTGCATAGATCGCGACAGTACGGCGATAGAATACGGCAAAAGAGAATTTGCTGAGTTTGAAAACGTAGAATTCATCAAAGGTGATTTTTGTGATATACCGTCACTGGTATCTGAAAAGGCGGACGGAATACTTCTTGACCTCGGTGTTTCGTCGCCACAGCTTGATGAAGCCGAACGTGGCTTTTCGTATATGGCGGACGGGCCTCTTGATATGAGAATGGACAGGGAATGCTCGCTCACCGCTCGCGATATCGTAAATGGAAGAAGCTTTGAAGAGCTTCGGCGCATACTTTCGGAATATGGAGAAGAAAGATATGCGGGGAAAATTGCATCGGCAATTGTGCGCGAGAGAGAAAAATGTGAGATTACAACCACATCGCAGCTTGTAGAGATTATAAAATCTGCCATGCCGGCTGCGGCACTGCGCGAAAAACAGCATCCCGCAAAACGGAGCTTTCAGGGGCTGCGGATTGCAGTTAATGATGAGCTTGGGGAGATAGAAAAGTTTTTGGAGGCTCTTCCCGATATGTTGAAATCGGGTGGACGCGCAGTGATAATCACGTTCCATTCTCTTGAAGACAGGCTTGTAAAGCACGCCTTCCGCAAGGCGGAAAAACCGTGTATATGTCCGCCGTCACTTCCGGTGTGTGTCTGCGGTAAGGTTCCCACACTTAAGTGTGTGTCGAACAAGCCGATTCTCCCAAGTGAAGATGAAGTAGAAAAAAATCCGCGCTCGCGCTCGGCAAAGGTCCGGGTCGCACAGCGGCTGTAAGAAAGGAAAGGGCATAAGAATATGCAGGCAGTAGCTAAAAGTAAACCGGTATACGACCTTTCAAGATTTGACCGCAGTACAAGTGTAAACAAAAAAGGAGCAAAGGCACGCACAGCGGCAAGAAGCGTCGCGCGCGCAAAGGCAAGACCGCAGATCAGCGGATTCTCCGTTTTTTGCGGAGCAGTTGTTTTTGTGATGCTTATCGCTCTTCTTTATTCATATGTTCACCTTACGGAGGCATCGGATATTAACCGCCGCCGTGAAGCAGAGCTTGAGGATTTGCGTGAGCAGGTGCAGATGCTTGAGGTGAGCCGCAATCAGCGTATGGGCGCGCTTCAGGTGCGCGACTGGGCAGTTACGAAGCTCGGTATGAGCAAAATTGACAAGTCACAGATAACCTATGTCTCTACATCCGGAGGAGACCGCTTTGAGATAGGCGAGGAAAAGCCGCAGACGACATCGAAGCTCGTTGCAGGGCTCGCAAAAGGCTTTTCAACGGTTATTGAATACATAAATTGACGGTGTCCACAATATAAATTATAGGCAAGGATTATCAGCGGAGTTTGTGATTTTGCATTCTCCGCATCTTTATATAGTCGGGGTGATATTAAAGTGGCGAGAAAAGGACCGTCAAACAAAATACTGGGCAGAATAATATTCTGTATGTTTTTCTGCCTTACGGTAGGATTTCTTCCTCTCGTGGGAGCGCTCGTAAAAATTCAGCTGATTGATTATAAAAAATATCAGTCTATGGCGATAGAGCAACAGACCCGTGATACGGTTATCACGCCGAAGCGCGGAGTTATCTACGACCGTAATATGAAGGAAATTGCAGTAAGCGCAACTGCGGAAACTGTGTTTATTTCTCCTGCGGAGATGGAGACTGAGGAGGATGCACGTACTGTTGCAAAAATTCTTTCGGAAACGCTTGAGCTTGAATATGATGACGTTTTAAAGAAAACGGAAAACAAGAAAAGCTATTATCAGGTAATAAAAAAGAAGATAGATATCGAGGCTGCAACAAAGCTGCGCGAACAGATAAAGGAGCATGGTGTGAAAGGAATTCACCTTGCCGAGGATACGAAGCGCTATTATCCTTACGGGAGCTTTGCATCGCAGGTTATCGGTTTTTGCGGTGACGATAACACCGGGCTTTTCGGCATTGAAATGAAATATGAAAATGTCTTGAAAGGAATGCCGGGAAGAGTTATTGCCGCAAAAAATGCACGCGGAACGGATATGTCATTCCAATATGAGGAATATCACGACGCGCAGAATGGGCAGAATCTTGTCCTGACGATTGACGAAACGATTCAGCAGGTGCTGGAGAACCATCTCCGCACGGCGGTTATTGACGGAAAGATAGAAAACCGCGGTGCAGGAATAGTTTATAACATAAAAACAGGCGAAATCCTTGCTATGGCAACTTACGGGGATTTTGACCTGAATGCACCGTTTGAAATAACGGATCCCGAGGCGCTTAAAAGAATTGAAGAAGCAAGTGAGGATGAAAGAAAAACGGTGCGCTCGAATGAGCTTCAGGCATCGTGGAGAAATAAGTTTATTTCAGATGCATATGAACCGGGCTCGGTTTTCAAGATACTTACGGTAGCTATGGGATATGAAGAAGGCGTTGTGAACGAAAACTCAAGCTTCAACTGCCCGGGAGGACTTCGCGTTGCAGACAGAACAATCCACTGCTGGAAGCGCGAGGGACACGGAAATGTTTCGCTTTCCCAGGCACTTGAAAAATCCTGCAACTGCGCACTTATGAATATTGCGGCAAGAATAGGAAATGAAAAGTTTTATAACTACTGCGAGGGCTTCGGGCTTCTTGATAAAACGGGCGTAGACCTTATCGGCGAAGCGGGCGGCTACTTCTTCAACGAGAAGGATTTTAAAAATCCGAAGAATAAGGTAAGCCTTGCGGTTGCGTCATTCGGTCAGACATTTAAAGTAACGCCGATGCAGATTGTGTGTGCCGTTGGTGCGGTGGTAAATGACGGTAAGCTTATGAAGCCGCATCTTGTAAAAGAAATAGTGGACGATAACGGTATAGTTATAAAAAAGAATGAGGCGGAGATTGTCCGGCAGATAATATCGGAAAAGACCTCCGATTTTATAAATGCTTCAATCGAAGAGACTGTCGCAACGGGAACGGGTAAAAACGCAAGGGTTTCCGGCTACAGAATAGGCGGTAAAACCGGTACTTCCGAGAAGGTTGACGAATATACCGCTGAGGAAGGAAAAAAATATATCGCTTCTTTCTTTGGCGTTGCACCTATGGAGGACCCGGAAATTGCAATTCTCGTAATGCTCGATACTCCGCGCGGTATATATCTTGAGGGCAGCCAGCTTGCCGCGCCTGTGGCAGGAAAGGTTTTCGGCGAGATTTTACCGTATCTTGGATTTGAACCGACATACACTGCAGATGAGCTTGTAGGAGCAGAGGTAACAATGCCCAACCTCATCGGCGGAACCGGCGAGGGTGTAAACAAGCTTTTAAGCACAAACCGCAACTATTCTTCGTTTACCATAAAAACGGTAGGCGACGGAAAGGTTTGTACGGATCAGCTTCCGGCAGAAGGCTCGAAAATTCCGAAAAATTCAACGATTGTTGTATATATGGGCGGCAAGGCGGAAGGCGAGCAGGTGGAGATGCCGAATGTTATCGGTATGACGCCTGAGTCTGCAAATAAAGTGCTCACAAACGCGGGCTTGTATATGAAAGCAAACGGCGCGGTTTCAGAGCGTTCGTCTGCTGTGGGAGCAACGAAGCAGCAGTATCCGGAAGGAACAAAGCTCAATAAAGGCACTGTGGTATCGGTAGAATTTTATGATATCGCCGGCGTATCAGAGGGTATTTCACGGTAAATTTAAAGAAAGGCAGAGTAGTCTTATGAAACTTCGCGACATACTAAACGGCATAGAAGTGCTGTCAGCTGATGTGGATTTTGACACCGAGGTGTGCGGTGTTGAGTGTGATTCGCGCAAAGTGGGGAAAGACACCGTCTTTGTCGCAATCCGCGGTTACGAGACGGACGGAAATAAATATATAAAATCTGCATTTGAAAACGGCGCGTGTGCATTTATAACAGACAAAAAAGATGCACCGGGCAAAAGCAAAATTCTTGTAAAAGACGCAAGATGTGCGCTTGCCGTCGCCGCAAAGAATTTCTACGGAAATCCTGTGCGGGATATGAAAATGATAGGTATTACCGGAACTAACGGAAAAACAACGGTAACATATCTTATAAAGCGCGTGCTTGAAGAAAACGGTGCGATGTGCGGGCTTATCGGCACCAACCAGAATATGATAGGAGATACCGTGCTTCCGACAGAGCGAACAACTCCGGAATCGCACGAGCTTTGGGCGCTTTTTGCGAAAATGCGGGATGCGGGGTGCACGCACGTTATTATGGAGGTTTCCTCTCATTCGCTGGAGCTTTCGCGCGTTTTCGGTATAGAATATGATGTTGGTGCGTTTACCAATCTCACTCAGGATCATCTTGATTTTCACAAGACGATGGAAAAATATGAAGAAGCGAAAAGAAAGCTTTTTGAACAGTCGAAGGTTGCTGTAATTAATTATGACGATGAGGCGGGACGGCGTATGGCGAAAAATGCTCCGTGCCGTGCCGTAACGTATTCCGCAAAGGATAACAGCGCAGATTATGTTGCCAAAAACATCCGTACAAAGGCGGCATCTGTCGAGTTTGAACTGGTGGGGATTGATACCATCGGAAGAATAGAAATGAACATTCCGGGAAAGTTCTCGGTTTATAATGCTATGTGTGCCGCAAGCGTTCTGCTTTCTCTTGGGATTACGCTTCCGCAGGTAAGCGCGGCTCTTCGCGGAATCGAAGGTGTCAAGGGGCGTGCCGAGGTTGTGCCGACAGATACGGATTACACCGTTATGATAGACTATGCTCATTCGCCGGACGGCCTTGAAAATATTTTAAAAACCGTGCGCGAGATAGCTGAGGGGCGTGTTATCGCAGTGTTTGGCTGCGGCGGCGACCGCGATGCTACAAAGCGACCGAAGATGGGCAAAATTGCCGCAGAGAACGCGGATTTAGTTATTGTTACATCTGACAATCCGCGGACGGAAAATCCGGATGCCATTATCGATGACATAATACCCGGTATCGAGGAAGTGACGTCGGACTATGAGCGCGTTACGGACAGACGTGAAGCCATTTTCCGCGCGCTTTCAATTGCCGGAAAGGGCGATATAGTTGTGCTTGCCGGAAAAGGCCACGAGACATATCAGGAGATAGATCACGTAAAGCATCATATGGATGAACGTGAGATAGTAAACGAATATTTTAGGAGATAGATGATGGAAAAATTAAGCGCGGTGTATATTTCAAAGCTTTGCGGCGGCAGACTTCTCGGCGGAGATGCTTATATTACGGGAATCGTGCGCGATAACCGCGAGATACGCGGGAATGAAATGTTTGTTGCCATTTGCGGAGAAAAGTTTGACGGGCATGATTATGTGCACGACGCACAACAAAAAGGAGCATCGGCTGTTCTTGTTTCACGTGAGATACAAGGACTTCGGATTCCGCAGATTATAGTTGATGACACCGTCGCCGCGCTCGGCAAAATCGCAAAAGGATATCTTGAAA
>JAFQGO010000024.1:0-6212 GCA_017398225.1 Oscillospiraceae bacterium
AGAAGCTTTTACAGGCGAAAAGACACCGCTTGTGTATCTTGACCGGACGGTTAAGGCTGTAGGTATTGAAAATGCTTGCATGATAGAGTTTGACGGTGCGGGAAAGGAAATCGTTGAGGTTGGTATACTCTTCAGCTCTTCGGGGACACCTGAGGTCGGCAGCTGCATGTATAAGGCAACCTCCAAAACCAACGGCGGTGATGACGGTCACGGTCAGCTTACTGCAAAGCCGGCAAACAACACACAGACCGTAGCTCGCGGCTATATTATCTATATTGATAACGGCGAATACAAGACAGAATAGAGCGACGTTCTTTCTCTAAATAACTAAATAACATTCATCAAAAGGCGGGGGACGGGAGGCATTCTGTTCCCCGTGTGCCTTAAAACAACCAACACAAAGGAGGTTGCTTATGAAATTGCGTAAAAGCATATCACTTATATTGGCAATGTGCATGATAATTTCGCTTCTGCCGGCTGTATCTTTTTCCGCATCGGCAGCAGGCGTGAAGAAAATCAGCACGGAATATAATTTTACTAGAGCCGCGTTTAATAACGTGCAGTTCACAGATGAGCTTGGTGCGGCAAGCTGGAGCGCAAAATGCGTTACGGATTCATCAATGCTGAACCGTGAGCTTTCGACGGGTAAATGGATTTACCGCGGCGGAACGAAAACATATAATAATCCGCCTTCCACAAGCACTTATGTGGGGTATTTCAACCACGCCACGATAGATGTTTTAAATACCGGATTTTCAATTTACAGCAGTGCAGCAGGCTCCGGCCTTAATACAACCGTTCTTGAAATAGAGGTTGATAAGGACGATTATTACAAGCCGACGTTTAATTATTACAAATACAACAAAAACGGTGTTTTAAACGTTTATCTTGTAGATAAGGCTGAGTTTGACGGCAGAAGCGGCTGGGATATAACAAATTACAGCTATGCCGTAAATCAAATAATCAAACCGATGATTAATAATACCACGCCTTATGTTACGGTAACAAAGCTTGGAAGCGTTGATACGTACGATGAGGCCGCGGTTTCAAACACAACAACTACCGGCTCATACACAAATGAGAATGCTATATACATTAAAAAAGGTACATATTATCTCTTTATAAATATGACCGAGGGCGAATGCGGAGCAAATACGCGCTATCTGCACGTTGAAAGCATTGAGCTTGTGCGTGAAGAGCCGCTTCCGCCGCTTACGGATATTGAAATTTCCGATCAGGAAATTTCCGTCGGAAAAAAGCTTGAGATAGAAGACCAAATCGTATGGAAGAGCAACGGCTCCCTTCTTGAGGGTACGGGTGATGTAACCTATGAAGTTCGTGACAACGCTTCCGGTGCACTGCTTGAAGGCAAGGACGGAAATATTTACGGAAGAGCACAGGGAAATGCAACTCTTCGTGTGACCGGCGAGATGGACGGGGATTTTGCATATAAGGACATTACCGTTACGGTAGAAGAGGACAATTCTTACTCCGGCGCAGAGCAGAAGATGTTTTTCTTCCTCAGCGGATATGCGGATACGAGTACGGCACTTACCTTCGTTGCCGATGAAATGAACGCTGAGAGCTTTGAAGAAAAGTTTCTTTTCTCGGAATACGGCGATGTACGTCCGTGGGCGATGGTGTCCGCAAATGTAACCCGAAGAAACAGTAAGGGGGCATTCTTTCCGCACGACAGCCAGTATCTTGATTTGTCGATAAATGATGCGGGCGAATGGGTTGCCTTTAAGGTAAAGGTACCGGCACCCGGAAAGTATGCCGTAGATATAGGTTGCTATTGCTATAAAAACGGCGGTCTTGCAAAAATCTATATGCTGCCGTATGACGAAGAGGTAATGACCTTTCAGAATATAGCAGATAATATCGACACGTATGCAAGCGAGGAAACCTTCGCGGCAGAGGCAGACACGTATATTGCCGAGGATGCAAACTCAGGGCCTAAGATGCAGAGCATGATGGGCACCTTCGTTGCAGATGAAAGCCTTGATTATTCAAAGGGATATACGGATTATCTTATGATAATCAAGTCTGATTACAGCAGAATAAATCCGGCAAGAAGCTATATTTATCTCCATACAATAAATTTTGTGGGCTCGGGAAATATTGCGGAAGCGGAAATTGACATTACGGACTCAGGGGTCGGCATCGGCGAAACGGTGGAGATATGCGGCGTTTCGGCAAAGAATGCCGTGGGCGGTACGTTTGATTTAAGCGGTGCGTATATCGAGCACAGCGTGAAAGACGGCTCGGAGGATATCTTAGAGCTTACGGAGGACGGAAAAACCTTCAGGGCAAAGAATAACGGAACGGCGATTATAGAAACGCTTATTCTCCTTGAGGGATGCGCGTATGTAAAGGAGACGGAAATAACTGTTGCTCCGGAGTTTATGAGTCGTGCGGCATATCTCTACAGCGTGGGGAATGCCGTTGTGGGAAAACAGGTGGAGTTTACAAGCCGGATTGAGCAGGAAAACCGTAAGGTACTCTCCGTCGGCGAAATTGAGAGCCTCGAGATCATTTCGGAAGAGCCTGCCGGAGAGGTGGTAACGCTTCTTCCTGACGGAAAAACTATTGAAGCAATCGGCACCGGAAGCGTTACGGTGCGCGGTGTTGTAAATGCGCGCGGAAAGAGATATACCACAGAAGAGATAACGGTTGTTGTAAGTCCGATTACAACGCCGTATCCGGCAAACTTCTCGATTTCTTTCCCGAGGGTATCATACAGCGATAACGTTGAATTTTTAAGCTATTACGAGCGCTATACCGCTGAGAGAAACTGGGTTTTCAACAAAATTGTGAACTATTCAAGCGGGTATGACAAGATAAAGCTTTCAACGTATGACCACGCGGCTATTGTGTGGAAGAAAAATGTTGAGCCGAGATATATCGCGTTTAAGACCTTCTTCTCAGCTCCCGGAAAATATGAGGTTTCGCTTGAGGGTGTTTCGCGTTACCGTGCGGCAAACGCAGAAGTTTATGCGATTCCGTTCAGCCGCGAGAATGAGAGCAATCTTGAAAGCCTTATGCAGACCGGAAATGAATACTATCTCGGGCATATAGATATGTATGACCCGGATGAGTCCTCCGCCGGAATAAAGAATACCGTGACGGCGGAAGGCGCAACCGGCGCGATAGCCTCTGCCGGGGAATATCTTGTTGTGTTGAAGCTTGCACCCGGAAAGTCTGCAGCAGCAGGGCGTGATGATGACTGTCTGTACATCAAGCATATTTACTTTAAAAACAAGAGCGCATTTGCTTCAGTTGAGCTTAAGGCGGAAAATGACGTAACGCAGATTGAGGCAGGAAATAAGCTTGCGCTTACTCCGAAGCTTTATTCGGGTGACGGCTCTGTTATAGAATACGAGCCCGGTGATGTAAGCATCGTTTACACATCGGATAACAGGGAAGTAGCGACTGTTGACGAAAACGGAACTGTTATGGCGGTAAACGAGGGAAAGGCAAATATCACGGCCTCTGTAACGCTCGGTAAGGTAACGGTAAGCGGAAGCATTGAGATAAGCGTTACCGACAGCTCCGGCGTTGATACAGACCTTGGTATCACGGCAACGGTATCTCCGGACACGGTGTTTGCCTATGCGTCAACGCAGATAAAGCTTCATGTTGCGATGAAGAGCGGAAGATGGGTCCAAATCCCGTATGAACATATAACGTGGAACGTTGTAAGCGGTGAGGATTTCGCAACTGTTGCAGATGACGGTACGGTTACCGGCAGGCTTGTCGGCGATATCGTGATACAGCCGGTTGTGGATGAGAATTACAAGGAGAATATTTTGGAGATTGAAATAGCTCCCGTAACGGTTCATATTGTGTGGGACAGTACGCTCACACCGTCAATTTACACAATTGATGAGCGCGCAAATGCGATTGAGAACGCAAAGAAATATTCGTGGGCAAAATCCACTGCGAAAGCGGCTGCAAGCCGTGCGGATAAGTATGCCGACAATATTGATTTCCTTTATAATATGGTTGCTCCGGAGGGGCTTCCGCGCTCATATCACATCGGACATAAGTATGACCCGCGCCGTCTGTTCTGCCGCTACTGCGGTGAGGATATCGGCTCGGAATACGGTGCATACGGCTTTGTGGCGGACCCGATGAGCCGTGAATGGAAGGTTCAGTGTCCGGACTGCAAGCGAATCTTTCCGTCAAACGATTTCGGAAAATTTTATCAACTCGGTCTTTCCGAGGATAAAAATCACTGGAGCTACAGTGATGCATTGCAGAAGCACCATGAAAAATTTGTCTGTGAGGATGCAAAGAACGGAAAACCATGCAGCCACAGTGCACCTGCAGACAGCGCGCCCGATGAGGGCAGCGAGGAATGGATGCAGAAGGATCCGAGAGATGATGCGTGGTATGAGTATTACGGCTACGGCGTTGCAGGCGGGTATCTCACAAATGATATGTATGAAGATATGGATGCGCGCTGGGCGGTTGACGACGGACTTGGTTACCGACAGCCGTACGTGTCAGACCCGGATGCGATAGGCTATGACTCGCGCTATTTTGAAAAGAACGGTTATGCGTATTATACCGACGGCGGAAATACAGGCCCGGTTTATTATTCGTATATTGCATATTATCTGCACGAGGGTGTGTGGTACGGAAACGGCGTCAGTCCGGGCGTTGTGAAAACGGCGCTGTCTTCGCTTATAAACGCATTTGTTTATACCGGTGATGAAAAATACGGACGTGCGGGAGCAATTCTTCTTGACCGCGTAGGTGATGTTTATCCGGATATGTACTGGTACAGATGGGCTCCGTTCCGTGGAGACGGATACCGCGGAGATGTATGTGATGTTATCTGGTCGGCGTATATGGGAAAGATGTTTGCAAAGAGTGCGGATGCGTTCCTGCCGATATACAACGATCCGTACGTTGCAAGCTACCTTGCCGGACGCGGAGAAACGTATGAGGCGGATGAAAGCGGAAACTACATTCGTAATGAGGACGGAAGCTTAAAACCGGTTAATCTCAAAAACTCGCCCGGTGCGCTTCGCAAGCACGTTGAGGATAACATTCTTCTCACAGTTTATGACCATATGAAGCGAGGAATGCAGTCGTCAAACTTTGGATCGCACCAGTCAACTCTTGCAGCGGCAGCGGTTGCACTGAACAAAATGCCGGAAACGAAGGAAATGCTTGACTGGATGATGCAGACGGGCGAAGAGTTTTCAACCGGTCCGGAGCGCGAAGAGACTGAAAAAGGCTTAAACGTTATGAAAACACTTATTCAGGACGTAACGCGCGATGGTATGGGCAATGAGAACAGTACTCACTACAATGCCGGCTGGCTTACGAATATGATTGACCTTGCCGATACGCTCGGCGGTTATGACGGTTATAAAGAAATTGACCTTTTTGCAAATCCGAAGTTTACAAAGATGTTTACCTCCCATCTTCGCGTCACGCTCGGAAACTACTACTGCGCACAGATAGGCGATGCCGCGTCAACTGCAAGCACGGGAATCAAGATAAGCCATAACAACATCGACGATGCGCTTGTCGGTTTCAAGTACACAAAGGACAGGATGCTTGCACGTGCAATGTATCTGCTCAACGGCAACACAGCCGAAGGACTGCATTATACAATTCTTGACAAGAATCCGGAAAGCCTTGAGGATGAGGTACGCGGGATTGTGGAAGAGGACGGAGAATTTTTCCTCGGAAGTGATATGATGACGGGATTTGGCTTTGCGGCGCTCCGTGCAGGTGGAGTTCACAACTCTGTAAATGCTCAGACAGCAAGCAACACAAGCCGTGATTTTGGAATTTACTTCGGTGCAAGCGGAGGGCATGGACATCTTGACTCGTTAAATCTCTTTATTGATGCGTTCGGCCTTAACCTTGCCCCGGATCTCGGTTATCCTGCCGCTACCGGCTGGGATCCGAACAGATACGAGTGGGTAAGAACAAACCTTTCCCACAACACGGTTATGGTTGATAAAAAAGAGCAGAGCGTAAAATCCGTTTCAGGAACGCCGTATCATTTTGACGACAACGGCAGAGTCCGTGTCATGGATGTATCAAGCAATGCGTATGAGGAGATTGACGACTATCGCAGAACGGTGTTTATGGTGGATGTGAACGACGATATTTCTTACGGCGTCGATTTCTTCCACGTAAAGGGCGGCCGTGATCATCTGTACAGCTTCCACAGTCAGTCCGATGAC
>JAFQGO010000025.1:0-2981 GCA_017398225.1 Oscillospiraceae bacterium
CTACTATGTTTCTGTGAAAATCCACGGGAGAAATTATAATCGCATCTCCGCGGCGAAGCGTAACGCTCTCTCCGTTTATCTCCTGAACAAGCTCTCCGCCGGTGATTATATTGAGAAGAAAATGGGAATGCCAATGCGTATCGGACGTTGTAAGCCCGGAAAGCTCATATGCATCATATATGCTGCTATCTATGCTCCAGCGCGGCGGAATACTCTTTTGCACGGAATTCCCTCTCCTCTCTTTTCTTTATATTATATATTAACCGCTCGCTCCAAACAATATTTTTTTACTAAAATCGTAGAAAATCTTAAAACCTTAATAGAATACCGCACATCAGCTATAAGTAAGGCTGACCTCCGCCTAACGGCGGAGACAGACTTTGCTTTATCAAAACCACGCATAAACTTTAGCTGCAGGCTGTTACAGAGCACGCAAAAACAAAAAAACGCGGCTATGAACCATACATTGATTCACACCGCACAGAACTGTTACAGCATATAAAAATGAAATAACCCTCGTCCGTCATGTCTTTCACCCATTAAACGGAGGAGGGTTATTTCTGTTCACTCTTGATATCTAACATCTTTGGTTAACCTCTCTTTCATTGTTTGCAGCGTCTGCCCTTTTTCACGACCAGCCTTCCTGATTAACACTTACATTTCATATCGGATTGCATCTCTGACTATTCTTCTGAATACTCTTCTGACCACCTACTTCTTTAAACAAGACATCTTATATATTATCGGAAGAACTTTTCGCTTTTGGGTTTTCGCTTTTTTCTCTCAGCTCACTGACTTTATTTGAGCCGTTTCTTAGTGGAACATTGGTATCACCCTTTCTGATTATAATATACCACAACGGAGAGGGTTTTGCAATATGTAATTTTGTACAAAATACATAAATTCCATTTATGCAAATCGCAGATTTACTGCCACTTATCACAAAAACAATTGACATCACTTTCTGTTTTTGCTATACTTAATTTGTTGGGCGTTTTGAAAACGCCCGATTTTTTGCTTTTTATCGCATTGACTTTGCTTTCAGGGTATAGTAAAATATTAAAAGCATCTAAGAATCGGAGTTTTTTATTATGATATATTTTGACAACGCATCAACCACCCGCGTTACGCCCGAAGCGGCGCAAGCAACGGTAACTGCCATGTGCGACAGCTTTGGCAATCCGTCGTCGCTCCACGGGCTCGGAATTTCCGCAGAGCATCTCGTCCGTGATGCCAAAAAAACAATTGCAGGTATTCTTTCCTGCGACGCAAAGGAAATAACGTTCACCTCCTGCGGAAGCGAGAGCAACAACCTTGCAATCCTCGGCACAGCCGCAAGATGCGGAAAGCGCAGACATATGATTACAACGGAATTTGAACATCCGTCCGTTTTAAACGTTGCAAAAAAGCTTGAAGCCGACGGCTTTGACGTGACGTATATCGCGCCACGCGCAGACGGCTCTGTCCACGCAGAGGACGTTGCCGCCGCCGTTCGCGAGGACACGTTTTTAGTTTCCGTAATGAGCGTGAACAACGAGCTCGGCTCCGTTATGGACATTCCCGCGATTTCACGCGCGATAAAGGCTAAATCCCGCGATATTATCTTCCACACAGACGCAGTTCAGGCGTTTCTGAAAATTCCGGTTAACGCATCAAAATACGGCGCAGATTTAATTTCCTTCAGCGGACATAAAATCCATGCTCCGAAGGGCATCGGCGCCCTTTATATAAAATCCGGAGTACGCCTTACCCCGCAGCTTCTCGGCGGCGGGCAGGAGGGCGGGCTTCGCTCCGGCACGGAAGCCACCGGGCAGATTGCCGCGTTTGCAGCTGCCGTAGAGAGCGTTGCCGACACCTATCTTGAAAATGCAGAGCGGATGCGAGAGCTTCTTTCCTTATTAAAAACAGAGCTTAAAGAGCTTCCACGCGTCCATGTTTTCTCCGCTGAAAACAGCGCCCCGCATATACTTACCGCCGCGTTTGAAAAATACCCGAGCGAGGTTGTTATGCGCATTCTGGAAGAGGATGAAATTTACGTTTCCGCAGGCTCTGCATGCAGCAGGGGCAAGAAAAGCCATGTTCTCCGCGCGGTCAAGGTTCCGGACAAGCTGATAGGCAGCGCCGTCCGCATCAGCCTCTCCCGATTCTCTACGGAAGAAGATATCCGCACCTTCGTTAAGGTCGTCAAAGAAAAACTTATATAAATTTCAAAAAAACTATTGCAAAAATCGCTTAATAATGCTATTATACCGATATAGAAATCAATTACAAAATAACACGGAGGTATAAACATGGTAATTGACACTTTAAAAAACATACTTGAGGCACAGCTTGACATCGACCCGTCAGAGGTTACAGAGTCAACAAACATTATGGATGATCTCGGTGCTGACTCTCTTGACATTGTCGAGCTTATGATGACAGTCGAAGAAGAATTTGATATTACTATCGAAGACAGCGATGCGCAGATGTTCAAGACAGTCGGAGATGTGGTAAACTACATCGAGGCAAGAGTCTGAGAAACGTTAAAAAGCTCCGGAACGCAAAAAGGAAATAAACGCAAGCGTTTACGGTCGACATCTTAATCAACTGCCAATTTGTGAAGAAAACCCGAAAATTTCGGGTTTTCTCTTATTATAAAGCCTTTTTGCTGTGGGCAAGCCGAACCTCTCGACGTACCTATGTACTACTTCGGGTTCGATTTGCCCATTCCTAAGCTTTTTCCTGTTTCTTGCTTATAATTCTTCTATCCAGCTGTAGCGCTCGCTTGTCGGTATTGCATACGCGTGCTTTTCTCTTCCGTATGTAAGGCTGATAAAATCCGTAGGAGAATATCCCCGATATTTTTTTAACACGCGCGCAAGGTTTGAGTGGTCACCAAGTCCTGTGGCACGGGCGATTTCATCAAAAAGCATCTCTGTTCCGCGCATCAGCATTTCCGCATTTTTTATCCTGACCGACAAAACAAACTGCGCAGGTGA
>JAFQGO010000026.1:0-2634 GCA_017398225.1 Oscillospiraceae bacterium
TATGAGTAAACTTAGGGACGAGGTTGAGCTTGAAGACGGTGTTGTTGAACACATATCATCCGCTTGCGGCGGAGATGTCAGAAAGGCACTCAATGCAATTGAGCTTTTAGTTGAAAGTGTAGAGCGTTGCGAAGGAAAAGCTGTTATTAGATTAGAAGATGCACGGTTGGTCACCCAACGCAGTGCAATGCGCGCGGACAGGGATGGAGACAGCCATTATGACGTGATATCTGCGCTGCAAAAATCCGTAAGAGGCTCGGACCCTGATGCTGCGGTATACTATCTCGCAAGACTTCTTGAGGCGGGGGATATGTTATCAGCTTGCAGACGTCTTCTTGTAATTGCGAGCGAAGATGTCGGTCTTGCTTATCCGCAGGCAATTTCAATTGTAAAATCTTGTGTCGACAGTGCGTTGCAGTTGGGGATGCCGGAAGCGCGTATCCCTCTTGCGGAAGCGGTTATTCTTCTTGCCACTTCTCCTAAATCAAATTCTGCGATATGCGCAATCGATTCGGCTATTTCCGATATAAGAAACGGTTTGGGCGGTGACATCCCTGCTTATTTGCGTGACGCTCATTATTCCGGAGCAGAAAAGCTTGGAAGAGGATTGACTTACAAGTATCCGCATTCTTATCCTAATCATTGGGTAAAGCAGCAATATTTGCCGGATGAAATAAAGAATAAGAAATATTATGAATTTGGTGACAATAAGGTTGAAAAAACAACTGAAAAATATTGGAATGAAATAAAAAAATAACATTTTGTCTCACGCGTGTTGGTTGTATGCGTGAGACAAAATGTTTGAAACGAACAAAAAACTTAAAATCACTATTGAAAAAAGGATTATAATAGTGTATAATATAATTTGGAAAAGATTTTGTGTTATTTTTTAACGTTTTATTTGTTAGAATCTAACATTGAGGTACAGCGTATGAATGACAGACAACACTTGATAAATGATTACATACAAACAAACAGTGAAGTCACGCTCGCGGAACTTAAGAAATTGGTTCCGTCAGTGTCCGAAATGACAATTCGCCGCGATCTTGAGGCATTGGAATCCGGCGGACGGATTGTGCGTATTCATGGCGGCGCACGCTCGGTTAAGGCAATTAATATGCTTGTTGAAGATGCTTTTTCAAAGCGTTCAGCTACAAATGTTGATAAAAAGCGTATAATTGCAGAAAAGGCATTAGCGTATATAGAGGATAAAAGCTCTGTTTATATTGACGCCGGAAGTACGACTATGTCGCTTGCCGAAATGCTTCCGGATAAACAGCTTTTGATATCCACTTGTGCTTTGAATATAGCCGGAGAACTTTTAAAGCTCAAAAACAGCAGGATTAATCTGTTGGGTGGAGAGGTTAACAAGAACAGTATTTCTACATACGGACCGGGGGCACGAGCTGCAATAGAAAACATCAATATTGATGTCGCTTTTATTGCTGCAACTGCGTTTTCTGTTAAAAATGGATTCAGCTGCGGTAATGTATATGACTGCGAGCTTAAAAGAGAAATCCTTAATCGTTCTTCGCTTAGGATAATGCTTATGGATAGCAGCAAAGTGGATAACACAATGCCGTATACGTTTGCACATCCAAAGGATATAGATGTTTTGATAACTGATGATGGTATATCAAATGAGCTTCGCTCATTTTTTATAGAAAACGGAACTAAGGTTTTGTAAAAATTGAAAGGAGAATATAGATGAAAACAAAGGCATTAAGACTTTATGGCAAAAACGACCTTCGGCTCGAAGAGTTTGAGCTTCCGGCTATTACGGAAGATGAAATTCTTGCTGAGGTTGTAACCGACAGCATTTGTATGTCGAGCTACAAGGCTGCACAGCAAGGCGGAGATCATAAGCGTGTGCCCGATGATGTTGAGAACAATCCGATTATCATCGGTCATGAGTTCTGTGGTATAATCCGCGAGGTTGGCGCAAACTGGCAGAATAAATTTAAGGTTGGACAGAAATTTTCTATCCAACCAGCAACAAACTATAAAGGAAGTTTGGCTGCTCCCGGATATTCTTATCATAATATCGGAGGATGTTCTACATACGTCGTTATCCCTGCTGAGGTTATGATTTGCGATTGCTTGCTTGACTATAACGGCGATGCTTTCTTCCATGGTTCGCTTTCAGAGCCGATGTCCTGCATCGTTGGCGGATATCACGCAATGTTCCACACAAAAGCAGGATCCTACGAACATGAAATGGGAATTAAAGAGGGCGGAAACCTCATCATTATGGCAGGCGCAGGTCCGATGGGAATGGGTGCAATTGACTATGCTGTGCATGGAGATCGTAAGCCGGGCATTTTGGTTGTTACGGACATTGACGATGCACGTCTTGAGCGCGCAAAAAGCCTTCTTTCTCCCGAAGATGCTGCAAAGAACGGCGTAAAGCTCGTTTATGTCAACACAAACAACTGTGAAGATGCAAAGCAGTATCTTATGGATATTACCGATGGTGTTGGATACCACGATGTAATGCTTATGGCACCTGTTAAGCCGGTTTGTGAGCTTGCAGACTCTGTTCTTGCATATGACGGTTGCGTAAACTTCTTTGCAGGTCCGACAAATCACGAATTCTCTGCTATGGTGAACTTCTATAACATTCATTATAATGCA
>JAFQGO010000263.1:0-13258 GCA_017398225.1 Oscillospiraceae bacterium
AGGAGGAGCTTCAATGGAATTACGCAATTTAATAACATTTATCAACGTTGCAGAGCTTGGCAGTTTCACGAAGGCTGCACAGCTTCTCGGCTATTCACAGTCAACAATATCGTTTCAAATCAAACAGCTTGAAGACGAGCTTGGTTGTCTTTTGTTTGAAAGAATAAATCATACCATAACCCTGACAGAGCGTGGACGCGAGCTGGTCTCTTACGCTCACCAGATTCGTACCCTTACCGATGAATTCAAGGAAAGCTTTGAAGAAGAAAAGGAATGCAACGGACACATCCACATTGTAACGCCCGATTCTGTGTGTGATGAGATGATCAAGAAAAGCTATATGGATTTTCATAATAAGTATCCCGCAATTTCGGTTAAGTTCACTACTGCAGATACTTCTGTCATGTTTGATATGCTTGACCATAACGAAGCAGATGTTATTATTACGCTCGACAGCCATTCATATCACAAAGACTATGTTATTGCAAAGGAGCAGCCTCTTTCGATGCACTTTGTGGCAAATGCAGGTTCAAAATTTGCCGGAGCGCGCAATTTGTCGATTCACGATATTATAAACGAGCCTTTCATTTTAACCGAATACGGACAGGGCTACAGAAGGGTTTTTGACAAAGAGCTTGCAAAGAAATCACTGGAGATAACTCCTATCCTTGAAATCGGAAGAACCGATATGATTACTTCACTCATCACGCAGGGGGATATGCTCTCATTCCTTCCTGATTTTGTCACCCGCGATATGATAGAAGCAGGAAATTTATGTTATCTTGACATCTGCGATATGAATATAGATATCTGGAAACAGCTCATTCACCACAAAAATAAGTGGATGTCAAAAAGCCTGAAAATTTTCATTGAATATACAAAAGAGAATGAGTTTTCCTCATTCTCTTAATATACCCGGGTTTCCATCCGTGAGAAGGATATCCGACAATCGCGCCGTTTTTTTAACTAATGCACAAGTCTCAGGATAACGAAGAACAGTTAAACCGCAATTGGAAATAATATATTTTTCGTATAATGTATTTACTTTTTCGTGCAAATGGCATATAATAGTATTATAAATACAGAAGGAGATGTTTTTTATGTCAAATACAAATACAACAAACATCAGCATAAGAATGGACAATGATGTGAAAGCAAAAGCAGATGCGTTATTCAACGAACTCGGAATGAATATATCCACTGCGTTTAATATTTTCGTGCGCCAATCGCTCCGCGAAGGCAGAATCCCCTTTGATATTTCATTGAACCGCCCCAACAATGAAACTATAGCAGCAATGATTGAAGCGGAAAGGATTGCAAACGATTCTTCGGTTAAAGGCTATACCAACACAGCCGAAATGTTTGCTGACCTTGCAAGATGACACACAAAAAATATATAGTAAAGCACACTAAATTGGTTGTTGATTTATTATATCAAAAAAGATGTATTAGTCCTTACTCTTGCACGAACAGGTACTCATTCCGATTTATTTGGTAAATGATGCAACAAAACAAAAACACGCGATAAGACAAACACACCGCTTTCGCGGTGCGTTTGTCTTATATAGTTTACTCTTTATCCTCATATTTATTAAACATATATGCGGCAAAGGTTGCGGTTAGCGGAACCGCGGCGAGGATGCCGGTGCTTCCGACTATTGAACAGACGATTTCTGACATTATCATTTCCATATTGAACAGGTAATAAATATTTTTGTTATACGCCACAAGCAAAAGCACCGTTGCAAGAGCGCCGCCGATATATGCAAGAATAAGCGTATTCGTCATCGTTCCTATTGCATCTCGCCCTATGTTCATTCCCGAATGAAGCATACGGAAGAAGGTCTTTTCTCCCATAGTGTCATTAAGCTCCTTCATTGCCGATGCAATAGACATCGCAACGTCCATTATCGCGCCGAGAGCGCCAATAACAAGCCCGCCCCACAGCACTGCACGAAGGTCTACCGGATGATCCATAAGCGTGAGCATAACATAGTCCTCGTCAATCATACCGGTAAGTCCGAGAAGCTTATGCATAATATACGCAAGAACACCCGCTACCGCAACACCTGCAATGTTGCCGAATATAGCGCATATGGTTTTTAAGTTCCAGCCATTTATCACGATAAGGCTCATAAATACAGAAAACACGCACACTATGACCGTCATTAAATATACATTAAAACCTTTCAATATGGAAGGTATGTAAACAAGGAAAATCGAAAGAACGGTAAATATAAGAGATATAATTGTTGAAAGACCTTTTTTCCTGCCTATTAAAACAATCAGCAGAAGGAATATCACAACAAGCCATATAAGAGACGGAATTCTGTTATGCTCAATAAGCACCCACTCGGCATCCTGCCCCATTGCACCGGATTCCATATCGTAACTCGGACGTGATATTAGAACCTTATCCCCCACTTTAACATCGCGCGGCTGATACGCATACATATCGTCAACATCCTGAACAACCTGCACGGTATCGCCCTTGTACGGACCGTTTTTCATAAGCGCAGAGAATGTTATCCGCTTGTTTGACACCATCGTCTCCCCGTCATCAAGGCTGAATGCCGCTTCCTCGACATTGCCGACCGCCGTAACCTCTGCGCGGTAATAATCCTCAACACCTTCGGTAAAACCCGCCGGGCGGCACACAATATGCCCGATAAAAATAAACAATGCGGAAAGAATAACCGTCACAGCGTAAATAATGCTTTGTTTTTTCATTTTCATTGAAATTAAACCTCACTATCTGTATCTAACCTGGTTGTGAATAATATTGTATCACAAATATTTTTTCTATTCAAGAAAAAACATTAAAGCACAGCTTTTTCAACATAGTATATTGAAAAGCATATTTTTTTATTATATAATAAATACAGACAGGAGAGTGATTTTAAATGAAACTTACATTTATCGGTGCCGCGCACGAAGTTACGGGTTCCTGCACGCTTCTTGAAGCATGCGGCAAGCATATTTTAATAGACTGCGGCATGGAGCAAGGCAGCGACACATACGAAAACGCCGAGCTTCCGCTCTTGCCTGCCGACATTGATGCCATATGCCTGACGCACGCACATATCGACCACTCCGGAATGATTCCCGCACTTACCGCAAAGGGATATACCGGTCCTGTTTACTGTACCGAGGCAACCCATCGGCTTTGTAATATAATGCTCCTTGACTCGGCACACATTCAGGAGCAAGAGGCTGAATGGCAAAACAGAAAGGCAGAACGAGCCGGGCTTGACGTATATCTTCCGGCATACACCGTTGCGGATGCAACAGCTTCTCTTGAGCAATTCTGCCCGTTCGGTTATAATCAGCCGAAGGAAATATTCCCCGGAATAACGGTAAGCTTTTCCGATGCAGGGCATCTCCTCGGCTCGTCAAGCATACATTTTACAATAACGGAAAACGGCGAAACCCGTTCTGTTCTGTTTTCAGGCGACCTCGGAAACATCAGCCGTCCGCTTATCCGCGACCCCGAAAAACCGCCGTATGCCGATTACGTCGTCATTGAGTCCACCTACGGCGACAGACTTCACGGCGAACGTCCGGATTACATTTCTCAGCTTACAAAAATTATGCGTGAAACCTTTTCCAAAGGCGGAAATCTCGTAATTCCGTCATTTGCAATAGGAAGAACCCAGGAGCTTTTGTATCTTTTCCGCATAATTAAAGAGCAGGAGCTTATCCGCGGTTTTGAAAACTTTATAGTCTATGTTGACTCCCCGCTTGCCGTTGAAGCAACAAAGATATATCAGGATAATCTTTTCGATTATTACGACGATGAAGCGCTGGAGCTCATCGAAAAAGGAATTAATCCCATTTCCTTCCCGGGCTTGAGATTGAGCGTCACCTCCGAGGAGTCAAAAGCTATCAATTTCGATATTGTTCCCAAGGTTATAATTTCAGCCTCCGGTATGTGCGAAGCAGGGCGAATCCGCCACCATTTAAAGCACAATCTCTGGAAAGAAAACAGCACTGTTCTGTTTGTCGGCTATCAGGCAGAGGGAACACTTGGCAGAAAGCTTATAAACGGCGCCAAGTCCGTCAGTCTCTTCGGCGAGCAGATTCTTGTCAAAGCGCGCATCGAATCTATTGTCGGAATAAGCGGTCACGCCGACCGTGATATGCTTCTTTCATGGCTCGGTGCTATGGAAAAACCGCCGATGAAGGTTTTTGTGAACCACGGTGACGATATCATCTGTGACAGCTTTGCACAGACGATATACAACAAACTACGTTTTACGGCAACCGCACCTTACAGCGGTGACGAATACGACCTCATCTCCGGCGAATGTACCGTTCGCGGAAGAATCGTCAAGCTTACAAAGGTTTCTGAGGGGCGCAGACGCGCAAATCTTGCCTTTGAGCGCCTTATGGCTGCCTGCAGCCGCCTTAAAACCATCATCGAACAGAGCCGCGGACTCACAAATAAAGAGCTTGCGAAATTCACCGACCAGATAAATGACCTGTGTGACAAATACGCGCGCAAGTCTAAGAAAAAGTAGCAGTATGTATTTATGTAAAAAGAATATATGGAGGATATGAGCTATGTCAAGAAGATATTATGCATGTGTATACGGCGGAGCATCCGAAAGAATTCCGGACGCTTACAAAAGCGAAATCCAAAAGCTTGGAAACATAATTGCCGAAAACGGGTTTTCTCTCGTTTACGGTTCCGGTGCTACCGGCTGTATGGGCGCTGTTGCAAGAGGAGTCCGCGAGCGCGGCGGATATGTTATGGGGATATCGCCTGATTTTATAGGTGATTTTGAAGAGATTTTCGACTGCGACAACACGGTTATCGTCGACACAATGAGCGAGCGTAAAACTCTTATGGAAAAGCATGCAGACATCTTTCTCATCGCGCCCGGCGGAATAGGAACGATGGATGAATTTTTCCAGATTCTTACGCTCAAATATCTGCAGCGCCTGACCGCACCGATTGTTGTTCTTAACTTAGACGGATTTTACGATACACTCCTCGCTCTTATTGATGACCTTGTCGGGCGCGGCGCCGTAATCCGCGATATACATAAGCTGTTTGATGTTGTATGCGATGTCAAAGACGATAAGCTTTTAAACTATTTCAAAAGCATAAAATCTTAATAAGAACATGGAGTAATACATATGAAATTCAAGGAATTTTTGAAGCGTAAGGATATTGAAATCTCCGCAAAGCGGTATTTTATTGATGCACTCGGCGCTATGGCTCAAGGGCTTTTTGCATCTCTTTTAATCGGAACAATTCTTTCAACGCTCGGCACACAGCTCGGAATTGATTCTCTTGTTGCTGTCGGCAACTTTGCAAAGGGTGCACAGGGCGCAGCAATGGCAATTGCGATAGGCTATGCACTGAAATGCCCTCCGCTTGTTCTCTTTTCGCTCACCTCCGTCGGAATGGCAGCAAACGAGCTTGGCGGCGCCGGCGGTGCTTTTGCCGTTCTCATCATAACGATTATTGCCTCGGAGCTTGGCAAGGCAGTCAGCAAAGAAACAAAGCTTGATATCCTTGTTACACCGATTGTCACCATCTGCTCGGGAAGCTTTGCGGCAATGCTCATCGCCTCCCCTATCGGCACTGCAGCAACGTACATAGGCGAGCTTATCATGTATGCAACTACTCTTCACCCATTCTGGATGGGCATCATTGTTTCTGTTATCGTCGGCATCGCGCTCACGCTTCCCATATCCAGCGCGGCGATATGCGCAGGTCTTTCTCTCACCGGACTTGCCGGCGGTGCAGCACTTGCGGGATGCTGTGCCCAGATGGTCGGCTTTGCGGTTATGAGCTTCCGCGAAAACGGTTGGGGCGGGCTTCTTGCACAGGGACTTGGCACAAGTATGCTCCAGATGGGTAACATTGTGAAGAATCCGAGAATCTGGATTGCTCCCATTCTTACCTCCGCAATTGTCGGACCGATATCCACCTGTATTTTTGGTCTGCAAATGAACGGTGCGCCGGTTTCCTCCGGTATGGGAACCTGCGGTCTTGTCGGTCAGATAGGAATGTACACCGGCTGGATAAATGACGGCATTTCAATCGGATTTTCTCAGTGGGGCGGACTTTTGCTCTGTCACATCGTCCTTCCTGCAATTATCTGTCCGCTTCTCAACCTTATCTGCCGCAAGCTCGGCTGGGTAAAGGATGGAGATTTGAAGCTTGATTTGTAATTTTTTCATAAATCCTTTTACATTTGCATATAAAGTGTGATACAATATAAATATCAATTTAATTTTAAAGGAACATTTTAAATGGACGGTTCGGTATGTGCCTTTTCCGGGCACAGACAAATCTATACAATACACGCCGACACACTTCCCCCGTTGCTGTCAGAGACAGTTGACACTCTGATAGCTTCCGGGGTAACACGTTTTTGCAGCGGCGGTGCAATGGGCTTTGATCTTGTTGCCGCAGAGCTCATCCTTGAAAAGAAACGGAACGGCGCGGATATAACTCTGTCGATGATTCTCCCGTGCCGTGATCAGGCAAGCCGCTGGCCTGCGGCAACCCGCCGGCGGTATGACGCGGTTTTGCAAAACGCAGACGAGGTTGTCTATATTTCCGAAAGCTACGACCAGTTCTGCATGCACCTGCGAAACCGACGTCTCGTGGATGAATCGGACATTCTTCTGTGCTACCTCGTGCGCGAAGCAAGCGGCACTGCGTTTACGCGCAACTACGCCATTGACCGCGATAAAAAAATCATAAACTTAGCAGACCTTCTGTAAATGAGGAAATACGCTATGCTTAAGGAAATAACAAACGACAGCATCTTTCTCCCGGTTCGTGACCGGGATGCTCACAAGGGTGATTTCGGACGCGTTCTTCTCTTCTGTGGGAGCGAAAAATACACCGGCGCGGCTTACTTTTCCGCTCAGGCGGCAGTAAATACCGGCAGCGGGCTTGTTTTTCTTTCCGTACCGAAGAAAATCCGCCCGATCCTCGCATCAAAGCTTAATGAGCCTGTTCTTATTCCGCGAAGCTTCTGCGAAATGAAAAACGACGCGGTTTTGCTCGGTTGCGGATTGGGCATTTCACGAAAAAGCGAAAAGCTTGTCAGGAAGCTTGTTTTTTCAGGAGCTTCACCGCTCGTTCTGGATGCGGATGCAATAACAATTGCGGCACGGCTTCACATTGACCTTGCCGCTTCCCCGCGCGAGCTTATTCTCACTCCGCATGAGGGTGAATTTTCGCGGCTTGTCCCCGATTTTGACCACAATCGCCGCGAAGAGTTTGCCGCAAACTTTGCAAAGAAAAATAAATGCACGCTCGTTCTTAAGGGCAGGCGTACCTTATGCGCCGACAAGGACGGTAATCTTTATGCTAACACCACAGGAAATCCCGGTATGGCAAAGGGCGGAAGCGGCGATGTTCTTGCCGGAATCATCACTTCCTTAACCGGTCAGGGCATACCGCCGGTTCGCGCAGCATATACTGGAGTGTGGCTGCACGGCGCGGCAGGAGACCTTGCCGCCGAAATCTATGGCGAATATTCAATGACCCCCACCGATATGCTGTGCACCCTCAAATCGGTTATAAAGAAGGTCAGGCAAGAAGATTGAAAAAGCTTTTGATTTTACTCCCGATATTTCTCGTGCTCACCTCCCTCTCCTCATGTTCTTCCGGAGAAAGCGGTGCAGACGCTGTTACCAAAGCCATGAGGGACACTGTCTCGGCTAACTACCGGGCGGATATAACGGCACATTTCCCGTCACGTGAGGTAAGCTTCATCCTTGATTATACCTACAACCGCGAGGGAGATGACCGTGCGTGCGTGGTGTCACCGGATGAAATTGCAGGTATGTGCTTCACCGTAACGGGCGAGCGCTCAACGATAAGCTTTGACGGCGCAAACCTTGAAATGGGCAGACTCAACGAGGATAATCTGTCCCCACTTTCCACCGTTCCTGTTCTTATGAAGCACTGGACGGGCGGAAACATAAGCGAGCAGACAAACACAAAAATATTTGACCGCGACGCATATCTCATAATCTCACGAAACAGCGGAGCATCCTCTGCGATTGAAACGCGCTCGTGGTTTTCAAAAGATGACTTACTTCCCCTGTATGCCGAAATATTCTCTGACGGAGAACGTGTCATACAGTGTAAATTTGAAAGGGCTGAACATAAGCTGCAATGACAAACACGAAAGAAAGAGCGGAAGCTGTAATCAATCTGTCAAATATCGAACACAACTTCCTTGAAATCAAAAGATTTACGGGAAACAAGAAAATAATATGCGTTATAAAGGCAAATGCTTACGGTCACGGTGCCGCAGAGCTTGGTAAGCTTTATGAAAAGCTCGGTGCCGACATTCTCGCCGTCGCCTGCATTGATGAGGCGCTTCAGCTTCGGGAAGCCGGCATCCGTACGCCTGTTATGATTCTCGGTCCCACGCCGCCGGAGCTTGCCGAAGTCCTTTCGGATAACGGTATCATACAGACAGTGCCGAGTCTTGAATACGCACAGCACCTCGATGCTGTGCTCCGGGAGGAAAATAAAAAACTTTCCGTGCACATAAAGCTTGACACGGGAATGACACGGCTTGGAATATATGCACATAAATCCCACATTGAAGCCGCAGCAGATGAAGCTGAAAAAATCACAAAGCTGACCTTTCTTTCATCCGACGGAATATTCACGCATTTTTCCGAAGCAGAAAGCGAGGACACCGCATTTACGGAGGAACAGCTTGACTGTTTTCTCCGCGTGGTTGATATTTTGGAAAAACGCGGAAAAACATTTGAATTTTGCCATTGCGCAAACAGCGCAGGTGTGGTAAACTATAAGAAAGCACATCTTTCGTGCATCCGGCCGGGGCTTATCCTATACGGTCTTTCTCCTACAGAGAGGCCTGTACCGGGGCTCGACCTTCGCCCGGCAATGACGTTCAGGAGCCGTATCGCCGATATACGCCATATAAAAAAAGGCGATGCGATCAGCTATAACCGCCGTTTCACGGCTAATCGCGATATGAAAATTGCAGTTGTTTCATGCGGATACGGTGACGGTTTTCACCGTACACTTTCCGGAAAGGCAGCTTGCCTTATCAGAGGAAAACGCGCACCAATTCTCGGCAACATCTGTATGGATCTTTTCCTTGCCGATGTCAGCGAAATTCCGGAGGCTTCCCTTTTCGACGAGGTCGTCCTCTTCGGAGCGCAGAACGGTGAATATATTTCTCCGGATGAGCTTTCCCGTCTTGCCGGTACTATTTCTTATGAGCTGCTTACCTCGATTTCAAAACGGGTTGTAAGAACATACATAACAGATCCGGCATAATATAAAGCGGAGAACAGCTGAGAATTTTTAGAAATTTTCGCAAGGCTGATTAAAATATGCGCGCCTGTGGAAAAATATAGTTGTCGAAATAAATTTTTGGCTACTACATTACCTGCGGAGCGTGAATTTTGGTGAATTACAGCATAAAACGCGGAGATATTTACTACGCCGACCTAAGCCCCGTCGTTGGCAGTGAGCAGGGCGGAATGCGTCCGGTGCTCATCATCCAGAACGATGTCGGCAACAAGCACAGCCCCACGGTTATTGCAGCAGCGATAACCTCACAGATAAACAAAGCCAAGCTTCCTACCCATATTGAGCTTGGCGGGAAAAGCTTCGGTCTTTCAAAGGACTCTGTTGTTCTGCTCGAACAGGTCAGAACAATCGACAAAACCCGTCTCAAAGAAAAAATGGGAAGACTTGACGAAAACCTTATGCATCGCGTTGACAACGCAATCGCCGTAAGCTTCGGGCTTATGGCAAACTGATAAACAAAAGAAAAACGGAGGAATGTTACAAATGAAACAGAAAAAATGGAAAGCAATAACATCCGTCGCACTGCTTGCGGCACTCATCACCGTCGGTTTTTTTGCGATTGCCGCTGAATATGGAACCTCGGATGACCCGCTGGTCAGCCTGAGCTACATAAACAACGTGCTCTCTCCGCAGATTTCCGAAAAGGTAGATGAGATTATCGCCGAAAAAACAAGCTCACTCGAAGATGAGCTTGACAGCAAAATCAGCTCAATCTCCGGCGAAATCAGCGATAAAATTTCAGAATACACTTCAAAAAGCTCTGACGAGATTGTAAACGACGCTTTTATTCAGAGCGTTGCCGATAAGGTTGCCGAAAAAGTCGGCACAGCTTCCGGCACAAGCTCGACCTTCGCTCTTGTTAAGCTTAAGTCCGGTCAGACAATCACGGCAAAGGTAGGATGCGAAGCTCTCCTGCGCCTCGGCAGCGCAAGCTGCGTTTCCTCCGGTACCCCCGGTCTTATTGATATGACAACCGGTGCAGACCTTGCAGGCGGCAAAGCACTTGAGAAAAACCACCTTTATCTCTGCACAGTTGACGGTCGCGGAATAAAAGCAACAAGCGATGCAACGCTTCTCGTCCGCGGACCTTACAGCATTTCTTAATTTCTTACAACAATAACGATAAAACCGCAAAGCAACGGAAAAACACCGAAGCTTTGCGGTTTTTATCTTCATTTCTATCCAGAATACTTAAAATATATGGTGATTTGTATGGAAAAAACACTGCCTTTATATCTCGGGCCGTCGGTTATCGGCTCTGTTGTATGCCGCGAGGAGGATTCCCGCATTGTACTTACCGCAAAAACTTACGCATCACTGCACGGTATCTGCCGCGCATACGTCCGCGGAAACGGCGGCAGGCTTTTAATCGGTGTTCTCTCTCCCGACGAAACATTTTTCAGTGCAGAAAAAAGCGTGACAAAAACATCGCTTTATGCAGAAGGACTTTCCTTTGACGGCATTACATATGCCTACGCCGTCACATCATCCAAAAAACATAAGCGCGATATTACTGACTGGAAGAAAATTGACGTACTTTCAGACGCATTATGTCACGACAGTGCAATCTCTGCGCTCGCAAAATCAACCGATGCACTTTGCGACAGCTCTTTTTCTCCTACACGTCTTGCCGTTCCTCTGCTTACGGGGCGGCCGTTCCCGCGCCCTGATGTTCTGTGTCTGCTCACACCGCAGGAGATAAACGGCACTCTTTACGGTGTACTCGGCATATCCAGAGGCGGTTCACCGCGGAGGATTTAGTCTTTTATCTGAGCGTTTCCGGATAGAACGCCTCCGCAAGCTCTTCCACAGCGTACGCCATACGGTTGCCCGGAAGCACGCTCTCAAGCGTTATCGGCACAAAACGCTCATTCTTTACGCAATCAAGCGAAGCAAGAGACGAATTTGCCTTGATTTCAGCTATTTTTTCTTCTACAGAGGGGGAATCATAGTCATGAATGACAATGACGTCCGGCTCTCTTTTTATAACTTCTTCGTAGCTTACGGTTACCCACTGTTTTTCCGCGAGATCATCAAATATGTTCTTTCCTCCGGCAAGGGAAATGAGAAGTGACTCAAAATTTGTTCCGGAACACGTGAAAACACCGTCGTTTCCGCTGTCATACACAAGCACCTTTACAGGTTCTTTTCCGCGAAGTTTTTCCTGCACGGCGGAAATGCGAGCCTTTTGGTCTGCAACAAACGCTTCTGCTCTTTCTTCAATTCCGAATATCTTTCCGATATCAAGAATTTCTTTATACTGCTCTTCAGGCGTTGTTGCAGAATTTACATAAACATCCATTCCGTAGCTTTTCGCCTCGTCAATGTTGCAACCCGCGTCACTTATTTCCCAGTCAATCGCATATATGAAATCCGCACCGGAGGTGAGAATTGCTTCACGCGTTGCTTCGGCATAGTTCAGCTGCGGAATTGCGTTAACCGCATCGGCATATTCGGGAAGCGGACCACGGCTGTGATTTATAAGACTTCTTCCGATAACCTTGTCTGAAAGCCCAAGCGCCGCGAAAAGCTCTGTGCAGTTAGGACCAAGGGTGAGAACCTTTTGCGGATTCTTTTTTATAACTGCCTCACGCCCGTAATTGTCAAAAACTACTGTTTCCTGCGCAATATCGTTTTCCGAATTCCCGTTATGTGTGTCTGCACATCCTGCAAAAAGCGCGATAAGCATAAGACTTGCGAGAACTATTGATATAATCTTTTTCATTTTTTAATACCCTTTCGTTAAACAAATTAATGAATGCCTTTCTTTGAATGACCGCTGAAATAAGAAATTGTAAGCTTTCCGTTCCCGGGATTTTTCGCAACGAAAGAATGCACGCCGTAAATATCAAAGATATTTTCAGGGGTGAACACCTCTTCCGGAGTTCCCGAAAGCATAATTTTGCCGTCCTTTAAAACATATATCCTGTCACAGTAAAGCGCCGCCATATTAAGGTCATGAATTGCCGCAATAACGGTTATGTCAAGACGTTTTATGAAATCAAAAATTTCGAGCTGATAGCTGATATCAAGATGATTCGTCGGCTCGTCGAGAACGAAAAAATCGCACTCCTGTGCCACGGCACGCGCAAGAAGAACACGTTGCTTTTCCCCTCCCGAAAGGTTAAGATAGCTTCGTTTTGCCATATTCTCCATTCCAAGATGGACAAGGGCATGATGAACCATACTGCGGTCTTCCGCAGTGTCCGAATCAAAAAGCTTTTTTCTCGGGCTTCTTCCCATTGCAACCATTTCTTCGACGGTGAAATCAAAAGGAACATCATTTTCCTGCCCCACAACTGCCATTTTCTGCGCAGTTTTTCTGTATGGCATTGCAAAAACGTTCTCACCGTCAAGCAGTATCTCACCCGAATCAGGCGTGAGCGCGCGATACACATTTTTCAGAAGGGTAGACTTTCCACCGCCGTTAGGACCGATAACACCGACAAATTCGCCGCGTTTTACGTCAAGCGATACATTTTCTATTGCGTTTCCGTTATCGTATGAATAGGAAAGATTTTTTATCTGCAATCTCATTTTCGCACCTATCCCCTTTCTCTGCCGTTACGGCGCAAAAGAGCGATGAACACAGGCCCGCCGATAACTGCTGTAAGCACGCCTACGGGAAGCTCCTCTGGTGCTAAAAGCATTCTTGCCGCAACATCCACCCACACGACGAGTATTCCGCCGAGAAGCGCGGATACGGGAAGCACCCGTTTATGGTCTCCGCCGCAGATAAGGCGCGTAAAATGAGGTACCATAAGTCCAACAAAGCCGATGCTTCCGCTTACGGCAACCGTGGCCCCGGCAATAAGCGATGCCACGAGAATAAGCTGTTTCTGAAGCTGTGAAACATTAACTCCGAGCGACGTTGCGCTTTCATCTCCGAGCAGAAGAAGGTTCAGTCCCCGGTGGTTCAGCATA
>JAFQGO010000027.1:0-2838 GCA_017398225.1 Oscillospiraceae bacterium
TAAGAATCTTTCTGCGACAGGGTTTTCGGGAAGAAGCTTCGCAAGGCAGATTACATATTTTTTGCCGTCATATTCCTTTATTCCTGCTGCCATCATTTCTGAATTCTTTCCGCGGCTGAGAAGAATGGGAGAAAATCCGGGTGCCTTGAAATCTTTAGTAATAAGATATTCAATCATATCGGTCTCTTTGCTGTACATCATATAAAAATCTTTTTCAAGAAATTCAGCAACAGCCGGGTGTCCGGTATCTCTTGAAGCAAAGTATGAAGGAGCTTTGTTTTCGACAACCACCGTTTCACCCGCAATCTCATGTTCTCCGACATCTAAATCATCAATGAGAATGATGTTGTCGCTTTTGTTGATGCCGCGTCTTTTAAATACTTCAAGGTCAAAAGTGTTGTAAGAAATCACATCGTCGTTGCGCATAAGGATTGCTTTTAAGCAGAGCTTTTTTCTGTCCTCTACGGATATTTTAAACTCGGCATTTGCTATATATGTTGCAGTAACCTCGCCGAAGTAAGCTGCGGTTTTGCTTTGCATAATAACCTTGTCACCGTCGTACAGCTCAAAGACCATTGTATAATTTCCGTCAGAAACCTCGTGAGTGTCGTTGCATACATAGGCTTCTATGCTTACCGTTTCATCGTCAAAATACGTAAAACGGTCGCTCCGGAGACTTACCAGAATCGGCTCCAACGCATTTGTGTATTCAAAGTAAGCCGGCTTTGGTGTTCGCTCACAGTCAACGATTGATTTCATCCAGCCTGCAGGCCATGCGTCAATAAAGAGGTGAATTGCAAATGAAACCATCCTCGGGTCTCTTCTGAGGCATTCCGTCGCCATTTTCGTGGCAAACGCCTGATATGCCTGACTTTTGAAAACCCACTCCTCGAGAGAATTGGGGGTATCAAAGAATTTAGCATACTGAACGCCTGTCTGCGCCCCGATAACATTATCGGGGTTAAACGGTTCTTTTAACCACTCCTGTGGATAACGGCGCTTCATGAGATCAATCGGATCAAGCCCCTCTGTTCCGTATTCTCCGCAGCCGTAATACCAGCCGGGAAGCGTAGGTGCCCAGTAACCGCGATACATCTTGCCGAAGGGGAGACTTCCGCCATACCAGAGATTGTATGTATGGAAATCCGGCATGCAGTTCTCTTCTGTATGGTCAGGGCCTTCAAAATCGCCGTCAACATGCTTTATAACGCAATCAGGACAGTTGTAATGAACAACGAGATCACACGCTCTGAAAAAGTCTTCAAGCTCACTTCGTATCATATGTCTGTGAGGGCGGTCTTTGTGTGCTGCATTGCCGTACGGCTCATTTATGTAAGAAACAACAATGTTGCAGGGGTGCTTTCTCACCATGCGAATCATCTCTTCTGCCTGACGTACGCCCTCGCAGAACTTGCTTCGCCGCATAACGGAGAAAAGGGGAAGGTCTGTCTGTGTCATCATTCCGAGCATATCGCAGATTTCATACACCTCGTCCTGAACAGGTCTTTGTGTGAGCCTTAAGTAATTCATGTTGCAGACCTTAGCAATCAGAATATCGGTGATAAGCTGCTCAATATCACCGTCCAATACGGCATTCTGCTCGAAACCCATGGTGTTAGCACCGCGAAGACGTATTTTTTCTCCGTTTAAGTAAAACATCCCCTTAGGTGTGTTCTGCGTATCCTGAGTAAACGAGCGCATACCGAAAGATACTTTGCCCTTGTCGCAAAGTTCGCCGGAAAGCTCTGCTGAAACCTGAAGCTCATACAGATAAGGCGTTTCGCTATTCCATATTTTTGCATCGGAAATCGGAAGGCGAACCTTGTAAACATTCTTGCCGTATGAAGCGGAAAGCTCATAGCCGTCGGAAACAGGGACATATTCAAGGTTTTCAAATACGGTTTCGGAAAAGTTCTTGCCGTAGAGCGAGAGGTTGAATATAACCTTTTTTGCTATATGCGCGGTGTTTTCAATCTCAATCCAAGCTTCTGCCGCATCTTCTTCGGGGAGCGGACGTATATACAGATCGGTAATATTCACTTTGTTTCTGATATCAATAAAAACATCGCCATAAAGTCCCATGCCGGGCGGGCAGTGGTGCCAGCCGACTTCCGGGTCATCATAGCCGAGACCCGTTGCGGCATAGAGCTTATCGCCTTCTATTCTCGGAAGACCGAGAATATGACCGACCTCGCTTAATACAGTGTCTCCTCTGTAAATGAAATCGTTTTCGAGAACGATTTTCAGAGTGTTTCTGCCGATTTTAGCCGCAGAAGTAATTTCAAATTCAAACGGGGAGAAAAATCCCTCGTGCATACCTACGCAAACATCGTTTATATAGACCTTTGCTATGTAATCCGCGCCTTTAAAACAGATATAAACGGCTTTTTCGTCAAAATCTGAAAGCTCAAACTCCGTTTCATATGTCTTTACGGCATTTCCGACCGGTCCGCCGTAATGCGGGAGCGCGATTTTTTCGGCTCCGTCCAGAATAAACTCACGCAGATAAATCCGCTTGTTCGGGGAAGAAAGCTCCGGTGCATAGTTTTTGAGAAATTCGTTGTACTTTTCGCGCATCAGCGAAACAGCTTCATAAAGCTCCTCTTTTGTGTCCATCCTCTTTTCGGTTTTGCACGGAGCTTCATCGGTTTTTTTAAGCTCACAGACCTTCTTATCAAATGGGATTGGCTCGTTATTTCTAAGTTCTTTTGAGTTTGAGAACCCATTTTCTGCAATAAAAGTAAAGAAATCCTGAGATGTTTTCTTGTCAGTCTTTTTCATTGTATGAACCTCTTTTTTATAAGTGTTTAATTCTTGTATCTCGTATAAAACTCAGTA
>JAFQGO010000264.1:0-2709 GCA_017398225.1 Oscillospiraceae bacterium
AACGTATTCCGCTATTGGGCATTAGGTCTTTCAGAGAACAAAAAGGTCCTTACAAGAGACAGAACACTTAAATTTATGCCGACTGTTGAGATTAAGCACGTAATCGCGGTTTACGAGCAGGAAACCGGCGCAACTGTCGTAGGTGAAAGCTTCTATAACGCAAACGGTCAGCTGCTTGATGTTGCAATTGTCGATGATAAGATGCCGACACTTCCGTCTATGACCGGTTACGGCACGGCGTCTGCTTGGGTACAGTATGGAACAAACAAAGAATTTGCCGAAGGTGCAGATGCGCCGGACAGCAATCGTATGTTCGTTGCAAAGTATGGTGAACCTACAACAACTTTTGATATTGACGTTGTGGATGGAACCGGTGAGGGTAGCTATACCTATGGTCAGAAGGTGACCTGCGTTGCAACTGTTTCGGAAGGCAAAGTCTTCAAGTGCTGGACAAAGACTCCTGTAGGCGGCACGGCAAAAATAATAAGCCTTGATGCAGAATACACCTTCAACGCTTGGGAAGATTGCAAGCTTACGGCTGTGTTTGCTGATGAAGCGCCGGTATTTACCGGAAATAAGTTCAGCATCATTCTCAGCGCAATGGGTACTGTTGACAACAACACTGCGTATATGGCAGAGTTTGTAGGCCTTGGAGATGCAGTTGAAAAGGGAATTATGTTCGGAACAAAGCGCGTTGCAATGACAACAGATGCAGCACAGTTTACGGTTGTAAATGATATTGACGGTGTTGCTGACGCAAATGTAACAGGCTACGCAATTCTTTCCGACGGTACGGTAATTTACGATAAATAACACTTGCATTCAAGCTGATATCATAAGGAGAAAAGAATGTCACTGATATATTTTGATTCAAATGTATGCATTGGAAAACGGGGGTACAAAAACCGCCGTGAAATCTGGAAAAGTGAAGATGTTCTTTCTTCTATGGACAGAACGGGGATATCTGCTGCACTTGTGTATTCGGGATGGGCGCGTGACTACGCGCCCATCTACGGCAATGAACGTCTCGCGGAGGAGCTTCAAAAGCACCACCGCTTCTATGGATGTTATACCATTGCACCGGGATACACAGGAAGCTTTCTCATGCCCTATGAATTCATAGAAGATATGAGAAGAAAGAAAATGATAGCGGTAACGATGTTTCCCGCTCTGCATTGCTTTTCACCATCTGAAGATGTTATGGGAGAATATTATAACGAGCTTGAGAAAAACAAGATTCCGCTACTTGTAGAAAAAGCTCAGATTAGCTGGGGTGAGCTTTCGGTGCTTCTTGCAAATCATCCCGCTCTCAACATCGTTCTTCTGGGAACCTCGTGGACCGATTTTAATAATCTTGCGGCGTATATGAAAAGATACTCTAATTTATATGCAGACCTTTCGACAATGCAGGCGAATTATGGTGTTGAGGTAATTGCGAAAGAAATTGGTGCAGATCGTGTGTGCTTTGGAAGCGGACTTCCCAAAATGAATCCGGGTGCAGCGCGTGCATTTATTGATTATGCACAGATAAGCGAAGAGGAAAAGAAGCTTATGTCGGGTGGTAATCTTGCAAGACTTTGCGGTATCGATCTTCCAGCGGAAGTTGAAGTAAAAAGCGATGAGATTGCGAAGCAGGCGGCGCTTGGGAAGCCTCTTGACGTATTTGTTTTTGATTCGCACGCTCATTTCCTTGAGGATAACGGAAATTGCGGGGCGGGCTGGGCGATGATTAACGGAGATTTGCCGCACATGTCAAAGCTGTCGGATGCTATGGGCGTTGATGAGTACTGTGTAGCACCGTGGCTGGGTATATGGACAGACAGTGAGGCGGGGAACAAGATCGTTTCGGATATGGCAAGGCGGGATAAGAGAGTGTATCCGTATGTTCTGATTGATCCGAACTATGTGGCAGATGTAGAAAGAGAAGCATATCACTATCATATAGAGGAAAAAATGCCGGGAATGAAAATGTTTTACTCCCGCACGGGTGTCAGATATAATGACCCTGCATATGAACCGTGGCTTAAAATAGCCAACGATAACAGGCTGTTCGCGCTTATGGACAGTGGAAATTATCCATCGTATCTCAGCGATATGGAAGAACTGGCGGAAAAATATCCGGATATTACATTTTTCCTTGACCACGCAGGCAGAAATTTCCCATGTGCCGAACAGTATGCACAGCTTGCAAAGAAATATGATAATGTATATTTGCAGCTTACTTACACAACGGTTCCGGAGGGTGTTATAGAATATTTCTGTGCAGAAGGTCTGGTAGATAAAGTGCTTTACGGCACAGATGCACCGATGCGTGATCCGCGTCCACAGCTTGGATGGGTTGTATATTCCAATATCTCTGTTGAGGATAAAAAGAAAATTTTAGGAGAGAATATGCGTCGCATTGCACAGCGTTGTTTTAAAAACTAAAGAGGCTTAGAAAGTGAGTGCACCTTTTCTGTACGATGAAAGGGAGTTTGTTATGGAATTTAAATCGTATTATTTAGATTCTCCGTTGGTCAAAGGGAGGATTTTTGATGTATTCGTTCCGGAAAACGTCACGAAAGACATAGCGGTGTTCTTTGTTCATGGCGGCGGATGGAGAGGCGGGGGAAGAGATTTTCATGAGATTATGCAGGCGCTTAATCAACGTGGACATATAGCCGCTTCAACCGATTACCGTCTTGATGCAAAGGATGCATTTGAACAGTT
>JAFQGO010000265.1:0-3883 GCA_017398225.1 Oscillospiraceae bacterium
GGAGAAATATATGGTTCCGGCAACCTCGGTTTCGGCATCGGTAAGGCGCCTTGAGAGAGAGCTGGGATGCACGCTGTTTGACCGCACCTCAAACAGAATTCGCTTAAACGACAGCGGAATTAAGCTCAAAGCCTCGCTCGACGCAGTGTTTTCAGAGCTTGACAGGGCAGTGGGAGAGCTTACATCGCCCGAGCGGGATACGCGTAAAATAAAGCTCCTGGTGCGCGCAATGCGCGGTAAGATAACAGACAGGATAATAGAATACAACTCAAACCATCCCCGCATAGGCTTCAAAACGTCGTTTGACTTCGGAAAAGTAAACATAGAAGACTACGATATAATAATAGATGAAGAAACCGACAAATACCGGGGGTATGAGCGATTGCCGTTATACACATCAAGGATAGGACTTCGCGCATCGGCAAACAGCCCGCTTTGCGGAAGAAAGCTGACCTTGCGCGAGCTCTCTGATGAGAGGTTTATATCAATCGGAGAGGATAATGCTCTGCACAGGCGGCTTCTGGACGCGTGCGAAAAAGCAGGCTTTGTTCCGAATATAGTTGTTCAGAGCAATGACCTTACCTGCAACAGAAAGTTTATTGAATCCGGAGTAGGCATAGGAATTTCCAGGATTGAGGAGGCAGCGGCTTCGCCAAATGGAAAAACCTGCAGCTTAGACGTCGTGGATTTTTGCGAAACTCAGGTTATTTGTGCATATTTCAAAACGGAGAGTGCTTACGGTAATATTGCACATTTTCTCGAATATCTTAAAAAGCGATAAAAACAAAAGCCGCGCAGGGGATAACCCTTGCGCGGCTTTCGCAAAAATGATGGTGGGGTGGAATGGTATCAAAAATCAATATGCCACGCCGTAGGCGAGCATCGCCGATGCAACCTTTTTAAATCCGGCAATGTTTGCGCCGATCATAAGATTGCCCTCATGGCCGTATAGTGCTGCCGCATCTGCCGCGGCGTTGTAGATGTTTTTCATTATATCCTGAAGCTTGTGGTCAACCTTTTCAAAGGACCACGAATAGCGCAGGCTGTTCTGCGACATTTCAAGAGCAGAGGTTGCAACGCCGCCGGCGTTTGCCGCCTTGGCGGGACCGTAGAGCATTTTGTTTGCAAAGTAAACCTTTATCGCTTCCGGTGTTGAAGGCATATTCGCGCCTTCGGAAACGCAGTAGCAACCGTTTTTCGCAAGAAGCGCGGCGCTGACCTCGTCAATTTCGTTCTGTGTTGCGCACGGAAGTGCGATATCGCACGGGATGCTCCATATACCGCTGCAACCGGGTGTGTACGTTGCACCGCTGTGATACTTGACATACTCGCTGATGCGCTTGCGGTTTTTTTCTTTAAGCTCGCGCACCGTTTCAATATCAATTCCGTCCGGGTCGTAAATATAGCCGTCAGAATCGCTCATTGCAACAACCTTTGCGCCAAACTCTGTCGCTTTGATGTGTGCGTAAATGGCAACGTTACCGGAGCCTGATATAATAACGCGCTGACCCTTGAAGGATTTGCCGTTTGCATTGAGCATCTCCTCGGTGAAATAGCAAAGACCGTAGCCCGTCGCCTCCGTCCTTGCGAGGGAGCCTCCGTAGCGCAGTCCCTTACCCGTTATTGCACCGGTAAATTCGTTCACAAGGCGTTTGTACTGACCGTAAAGAAAGCCTATCTCGCGGCTGCCAACGCCGATATCTCCCGCGGGGACGTCTGTATTTTCGCCGATGTGCTTTGAAAGCTCCGTCATAAAGCTCTGGCAGAAGCGCATAACCTCGCCGTCGCTCTTGCCCTTGGGGTCAAAATCCGCACCGCCCTTTCCCGCGCCGATGGGAAGTCCGGTGAGAGAGTTCTTGAAAATCTGCTCAAAACCGAGAAACTTTATAACCGACTGGTTTACGGACGGGTGAAAGCGAAGCCCGCCTTTGTACGGACCGATTGCAGAGGAAAACTGGACGCGGAAGCCACGGTTAACCTGAACTTTTCCGTTATCATCAACCCACGGCACGCGGAAATATATAACGCGTTCCGGCTCGCAAAGGCGTTCGAGAACGCCCATTTTTTCATATCTCGGGTCGGCATCGCACACGGGCTCGAGAGATTCAAGAACTTCGTGCACTGCCTGATGAAATTCAGGCTCTCCCGCATTTCTTGCGACAACGCCGTCGTAAACACGCTGAAGATATGCGTTTTTGAATGACATTAAGATCCATCTCCGTTTCGGGTTTTCTTATAGTATGTGCAATAGTATATCACGCAATTTATCTTTTGTCAACTTGCAAAAATCCGTTAAATAATTAATTAACAAGGCTTTTTGTGGATTTTTTTGAAATTTTAGCAAAAATAAATTGCAAAACGGTGTGACCGCCTTGCAATTTTTAGTAAAAATGACAATTAATCCACAGAGAGGAAAAATAAGAATTTACTTTTTCAGATACAGAAGCAGTGCGGCGATGTCAGCAGGGCTCACGCCAGATATGCGTGATGCCTGTCCGACAGAGCCGGGACGAATTTTAGTAAGCTTCTGCCGGGCTTCCGTCCGAAGTCCCTGAAGCGACATATAATCTATCCCGTCGGGGATTTTAACGCTTTCAAGCTTTTTAAACTGCTCTATCTGTGCCTTCTGGCGCTTTATGTACCCGTCGTACTTAAGCGAGATCTCCACCTGCTCGCGCACATCATAAGGAAGCGCAGTTCTCGTTTTGTCAAACGGTGCAAGGCTTTCATATGTAAGCTGCGGGCGGCGTATGAGGTCTGCGACCGATGCTCCCGTGACGAGCGGAGACGTTCCGGCGTTTTCAAGGAAGCCGTTAATCTCCTTACCCGGCGGGATTATAGCCTTTTCAACGCGGGCAAGCTCGCGGGCGCTTTCCTCGCGCTTGCTAATCATCCGGTTATACTTCTTTTCGCTGACAAGACCTATCTCATACCCAAGCTCTGTAAGCCTGAGGTCTGCATTGTCCTGACGGAGGTACAGACGGTATTCCGAGCGCGAGGTCATCATACGGTAAGGCTCATTTGTGCCCTTGGTAACAAGGTCGTCAATAAGCGTACCGATATATGCATCCGAGCGGTCGAGGATAACGGGGGATTTTCCCTGAAGCTTGCGTGCGGCATTGATGCCGGCGAGAAGTCCCTGCGCCGCGGCCTCCTCGTATCCGGACGATCCGTTGAACTGTCCTGCGCCGTAAAGCCCTGAAACGGTCTTTACCTCAAGCGTGGGGAGAAGTGTAAGCGGGTCGATGCAGTCGTATTCTATAGCATAGGCAAAGCGCATTATCTGCGCGTTCTCAAGTCCGCGGATGGAGTGGACAATGAGAAGCTGGATATCCTCGGGGAGCGAGGAGGAAAGCCCCTGAATGTACATTTCATCAGTACCAAGTCCCATCGGCTCAATAAAAAGCTGGTGCCGTTCTTTTTCCGCAAAGCGCACAACCTTGTCCTCAATGGACGGACAGTAGCGCGGGCCAACGCCAGCTATGTTTCCTGAGAAAAGGGGCGAACGGTGCAGGTTTTCGCGGATGATGCGATGAGTTTCGGCGTTGGTGTATGTCAGATGGCATATTGCCCTGTTTTCAATTTCATGTTCTGTGTCAAATGAAAACGGATAGATATCCGTATCGCCGGGCTGCGGCTCCATTGCGGAAAAATCCACACTGCGCGCGTTGATGCGCGGGGGAGTACCCGTCTTGAAACGGCGAAGCTCTATCCCTGCGCGGAGAAGGTTGCCTGTAAGCTCTGTTGCGGCAAACATTCCGTCCGGTCCTCCCTCACGCGCCGTCTCGCCAACGGTTGTTTTTCCGCCGAGGTATGTGCCGGTTGCAAGAATAGCCGCGCGGCAGAGATAACGCCCGCCGGTTGCGGTAAGGACAGATGTAAC
>JAFQGO010000266.1:0-3628 GCA_017398225.1 Oscillospiraceae bacterium
AAATTATGGACCTGTCATCTTCCGTACCGACCGTATGAAAGAGGAGACGGTTCTTCTCCCAATCGTGAGATCAGAAAAGCCGCCTTTTCTCGTTTTTCTGAGGAAATAAAAAAAGCCGCTGCCGTCGGAATTGATAAAGTTGTCCATCATCCCGGAACTCCGTTTCCGGATGAAAGCGAGCGGCCGGAACGCCTTAAATATGCAACAGAATTTACAAACGAGCTTGCAGAGCTTGCCGCGCGCGAGGGCGCGGTTATTGCAGTTGAGGATATGCCGCATTGCATCGGCAGAAGCATCGACGAGCTTGAGACGATCCTTAGCGCAAATGATAAGCTTCGTATCTGCTTTGATGCAAACCACCTTCTCAACGATACGCACAGCGATTTTATCGACCGCCTCGGCGATAAGATTATTACCGTGCATTTCTCGGATTATGATTTTATTGAGGAACGCCACTGGGTTCCGACAGACGGAAAGATTGACTGGGTGCCGCTTATTAAAAAGCTTTACGGCGCAGGATACAATGGTCCGTGGATGTACGAGTGCAGCCTGAGAGGAAGAACGGACGAGGATTTCTATAAGCTCGCCGCGGGGATACTTAAAGAAGCGGGAGTTCCCGAGAATATGTAAAAATAAGCAGTCCATCCGATGCGCGGATGGACTGCTTATTTTTACTTTTTAAAATTCAGGGCAGTAATATTCCCTTACTTTTTCATATGCGGGTCTGTACACGCGCAGGTTTTTGAATTTCAAATGACTTGAAAATGCTTCAACGCCGATTTTACCGTATTTATCCGCGTCAATAGGACTGGGATCCTTTATATCGAAGCACATTTTATCATCAACAAAAACAAAAATTCTGTTTCCGAGATTCATAATGGAGAATTTATATTCCCTGCCCGGCTCAAAATCAAAGAGAGCCGTTGCTGCGGTCAAATCGTACTTCGGTGACTTTTCAAAGCCGATATATCCGTGCCAGAAGGCTTCAAGCCCCGTCACATACGCATTGCCGCGTCCTTTTTCGTCATCCCACTCACCATGAATCATTATATTAATATCATGGGTTGACGGCGGGATGGTGGCAGCCGTGATTTCAAACATAACATCACCGAAAAAGTCGTCCTTTGAAACAATCATTCCGGGACACATATCGGGATTTTTGCCCACAACCCAACCGTCCTCGACGCCCCAGACGCCGGTCTTTACATCAAAAAGCTCCTCAAAACGCTCCTGCGTGAATTCCTCTACCGAAAGGAGCGTCTCGTATTTTTGCGGAAAAAGGTCAAATCCCGTAAGGCGTATCTTATCGGCAGACACTTTTTCGCCAACATCATAACCTCTCTCATATTTTTTTATTTCGTTCATCGTCATTCACCTCGAGCTTGATTATATATCCGGTAAATTTAAAAGTCAATCAAGCACCAAAAAAATGCCTGATTATATAATAACGCGCTTTTTCTCAACATTTTTCAATTTTCTCAATAATTGTTATTGACCTTACGCAAAATAAATGTTATTATAATATAGTTAAAAAAATAACAAAATGTATCAAGGCAGGGATAGTATGTATAAGATTCTGAAAAAAGAGTATCTCAATCCCACAGTTGTGAGGATGGAGGTTTCGGCGCCCGAGGTTGCCCGCCGTGCGGATGCCGGTCAGTTTATTATTCTCCGCGCAACGGAGGACGGAGAGCGCATGCCTCTCACCGTTGCGGATTACGACAGAGAAAAGGGCACGGTTACGATAATCTTCCAGGTTGTCGGTGCTACGACGGAAACGCTCCGCCACCTCGAAGAGGGAGATTATATCGCTGATTTTGCAGGTCCGCTCGGCAAGAAGACAGAGACCGAGGGGCTTTCCTCCGTTGCTGTTGTCGGCGGCGGTGTCGGAAGCGCGATTGCATATCCCGTTGCAAAGAAGCTTCACGCTCAGGGAGCAGAGGTTGACGCTATCGTCGGCTTCAGAACGCGCGATCTCGTCATCCTTGAGGATGAATTCCGCGCATCAAGCTCGGAGCTTCACATTATGACCGACGACGGCACATACGGTGAGCGCGGGCTTGTTACCGAGGTTCTTGAAAACCTCATCAAGGCAGGCAGAAAGTATGACGAGGTTATCGCCATCGGTCCGCTTCCGATGATGAAGTTTGTTTCTCTTCTCACGAAGAAATATGATATCAAAACCGTTGTAAGTATGAACCCGATTATGATTGACGGCACGGGAATGTGTGGCTGCTGCCGCCTTACTGTCGGCGGGAAAACGAAGTTTGCATGCGTTGACGGCCCTGAGTTTGACGGACACCTCGTTGACTTTGATGAGGCGATACGCCGCAGCCGTATGTACAGCGATTTTGAATCACATTCACGCGAAGAGACGTGCAATCTCTTCAAAAAGGAGGTTGAATAATTATGGCAAATATGTCTCCGAAAAAGAATCCCATGCCGCAGCAGGAGCCTTGCGTGCGCTGCAAAAACTTTGACGAGGTTGCGCTCGGATATACGGAAGAGCAGGCAATTGACGAAGCAAAACGCTGTCTTAACTGCAAAACCCGTCCGTGCGTTGCCGGATGCCCCGTTGCGGTACAGATTCCGGAATTTATCGCACGCGTCGCCGAGGGCGATTTTGACGGCGCATATAAAATAATAACGGAAACCAACTCTCTCCCCGCAGTTTGCGGTAGAGTCTGCCCGCAGGAAACGCAGTGCGAATCAAAATGCGTTCGCGGGATAAAGGGTGAGTCTGTCGGAATAGGCCGCCTTGAGCGCTTTGTTGCCGACTGGCATATGAAAAATGTGAAAACAGAGGCGAAAAAGATAGAGAAAAACGGACATCGCGTTGCCGTTATCGGCGCGGGTCCTTCCGGTCTCTCTTGCGCCGGAAGCCTTGCCGCGCGCGGTTATGACGTAACTATCTTTGAGGCGCTTCACGTTGCCGGCGGCGTTCTGTCCTACGGTATTCCGGAATTCCGCCTTCCCGGAGAGGTTGTAAAGCACGAGATTGACGAGCTTCGCGCTTTGGGCGTTGAAATTAAAACTAATATGATAATCGGAAAAACTATGCTTATTGACGAGCTGTTTGAAGAAGGCTATGAGGCAGTGTTCATCGGCTCGGGCGCAGGTCTTCCGAAGTTTATGAACATCCCCGGCGAGAACTTAAACGGCGTTTACTCCGCAAACGAATTCCTCACCCGCATAAATCTTATGGGCGCATATAAAGAGGATTCCAAAACCCCGATTATGCACGCAAAGCACGTTTGCGTTGTCGGTGGCGGAAACGTTGCAATGGATGCGGCGCGCTCGGCAAAGAGAACGGGAGCGGATGTTACGCTTGTTTACCGCCGCACGGCAAACGAGCTTCCCGCACGTAAGGAGGAGGTTGAACACGCACTTGAAGAAGGAATCAAGTTTGAGTTCCTTACCTCTCCGATTTCGATAAACGGCGACGGCGCGGTTTCATCAATCACTTGTGACAGAATGCGCCTTTCCGATCCGGACGAATCCGGAAGAAGACGCCCGATGGTGATCGAAAACAGCGAGTTTGACATAGAGTGCGACTGCGTTATTATGTCAATCGGAACATCTCCGAACCCGCTTATCGCAGCTTCTACAGACGGACTTGATACCCAGA
>JAFQGO010000267.1:0-12078 GCA_017398225.1 Oscillospiraceae bacterium
ACTATTTCATCAAGAATCTCTTTTCTTCGTTCACGCCACTCCGCAATGTCATTTCCGTAATTAATCTGCGGAAGCGGTGCAAGCAAGCGGTCATTCATTTCTTCACTCATCCATTCTTGACATTTTAAGTATTTTTTAATATAATTGAACTAAAGATTAAATACCGAAGCCTTCTGTATCTAATTATAGAATACAACAAGCGAATTGTATTTGTACAAAACAACCATTTTTTTATATTATTGGTTTAAAAAGAGGTGAGATTTGTGGCAGAATATGCAAAAACGTACCTCACGGACATTGTTTCTGTAAAGACCATACGTACTATCTTTCATACGGACCTTAGTAAACGTCTTCTCATTCCCGAAGCACATAACTTCTGGGAGTTTATTTATCTGGAAAAAGGCTACATCCGTGTTTTGATTAACGACAAGGAGTACCCGCTTGAGGGCGGTCAGCTTATCTTATATCCGCCGCTTGCCGTTCACGGCGAAGCTTTTGTCAGCGGTGATTCGCCTGTCGACATTGTAAGCTTTGATTCCGAATCGGAAGTTTTACTATCAATGTCCAAAAAAGCCATCACACTTTCCTCAAAGCAATTCAGAACTCTATCTCAGGCTATGGAGTTGGGAGAAAAGTGTTTTAAGTTTGCACGATATTCCAACCCCAACATTCGGGGGATGGTGCCACGTGAAGGAGCAGATCCTATTGAACTGCAAAATCTCAAAAATCTTCTTGAGCTTCTTTTGCTGGATATATATGTAAACAACGAAAATGCGTCATCCCGACTTTTCGCCTCAAACAGCGAAAATCAGAACAGCGACATTTTTATTTTCGTTACGAAATATCTGAAAAATAATCTGGACAAGTCGCTTGTTATTGATGATATCTGCCGTGACTGCGGACTTTCCCCTTCAAAGCTGAAGCGTATATGCAGCCGCGAATGCGGGATGTCGCCCATGGCATACTTCACCTTTCTTAAAATAAATGCTGCGAAGCAAATGATTCGCGACACATCTCTTAATTTTACACAGATTTCGCAGGCGCTCGGTTTTTCAACCGTGCACTACTTTTCAAAGCTCTTCAAAGAAAAAGTAGGTATGTCGCCCTCAGAATATGCAAAATCAATATAAAAGCAGTGCTCATTTGTCAGATGCACATAAAGTAAAATGGAATGTAAAAAAGCTTGTCGTCTTTTTTACATTCCATTTTTTCTTTTACAGCTCGCTTCTCATATATCCTATCGGATGGCTGCAAAGCGGGCATACTTCATATGCTTCATTTTCGGTATACTCATAGCCGCAGTTTTCGCACTTCCACTTTGTGGGGGTATTTCTTTTATACAAGGTTCCGTCTTTAAGATGCTGTGCCATGGATTTGAAAATTTTCTCATGCTCTGCCTCTACCCGCGCCGTAAGCTCGTACGTTGAAGCAATTTCAATAAAGCCTTCTTCTCTTGCAATTTTTGCAAATTCGGGGTATACTATAGTTGCTTCTTCGTTTTCTCCGGCGGCGGCTGCTTCAAGGTTTACGCCGAGTGTTCCGAGGATGTACGGATACCCTCCGTCGATGTCAATGTTTTTATATCCGAACTCCGGATTGTCGGTCAGATAATTCAGAAACAGCTTTGCATGAGCAAGCTCATTATTTTCAATTTCCGTGACTGTGCGGTACAGTGCCTCGTAGCCCTCTTTTTTGAGCTTCTCCGCATAAAAGTGATATCTGTTTCTTGCCTGTGCTTCTCCGGCAAAGGAGCGTGCGAGATTGATAAGCGTTTTTGTACCTGTAAGGTTCATAATCTTTACTTCCTTTCCATGTAAGTTTTTCCATACATATTATGGACAAAATATATAATTTTATACATAAAGAGGTGTTCTTATGAATATCACACAAACTGTTTTTCGGGTGCGCGGAATGCACTGTGCTTCATGCGCACGCAGTGTCGAAGTTAACATCGGCAAGCTTTCCGGAGTTCAATCGGTTTCGGTAAATCTCGCCGGAGAATCTGCCGCAATTTCTTTTGATGCTGATACCATATCACAAAAGCAGATAATATCTGCAATAAACAAGCTCGGTTTCAAGGCTTTTCTCCCGTCCGAAAAGGATAAAAACGAGGACGAAGCCATACTTCGCAAGGAAAAGCAAACGCTTTTTGTTTCACTTCTTTTCTCTGCCCTGCTCTTTATCATCGCAATGGGACCGATGATGGGCTTGTTTTCTCTTCCGGAACCGTTATCAAACCCAAAGGTTTTGACCATACTCCAGCTCATTCTGGTAATTCCCGTTATAATCTGCGGTTTTCACTTTTACCTTTCAGGGTTTAAATCGCTTTTCCGCGGCTCACCAAATATGGACACTCTTATCGCGGTCGGAACTCTTGCGGCTCTTTCCTACAGCATTTATTCAACGGTTCTTGTATACCTCGGTGATGCCCACGCCGTGCACGGGCTCTATTTTGAATCAGCGGCTATGATTATCGCTCTTGTCAAGCTCGGTAAATTCTTAGAAAAGCGTGCAACAAAAAAGACCTCCGAAGCTGTGCGCAAGCTCGTTTCGCTTACACCGAGCACAGCGGTTGTTCTCCGGGACGGGAAAGAGGTCGAGGTGAAAATCCAGGAGGTTGAAGTCGGAGATATTGCAATAGTCCGCCCCGGTGAGAAAATCCCCGTTGACGGCGTAATAATTTCCGGAGCTACCGAAACCGATGAATCAATGATTACCGGTGAAAGTATGCCGGTCAGCAAAGCATCCGGCGATGAGGTTATCGGCGGATGTATAAACAGAACCGGGTATATTCAGGTTAAAGCCTCCCGAATAGGTCAGGATACCACTCTTGCGCAGATTGTCCGCACGGTTTCGGAAGCACAGGCATCAAAGGCACCCATTGCGCGGCTTGCTGACACCGTTGCCGGATATTTTGTACCCGCAGTTATCACGATTGCATTTATTTCGGCAATCGCATGGTTTATTTCAGGCAAGGACTTTGCCTTTACATTATCAATCTTTATTTCTGTGCTCGTAATTTCCTGTCCCTGTGCACTTGGGCTTGCAACTCCCGTTGCGATAATGGTCGGCACCGGAACCGCCGCCGAGCACGGAATACTCTTCCGTAACGGTGCAGCGCTTGAACACGCCTCAAAGGTAAACACCGTTGTTTTGGACAAAACAGGAACGATAACAACCGGCAGGCCTGTTGTTACAGATATAATCTCCGACATTGCTCCCGATGCTCTTCTCAGTCTTGCGGCGGCGTGCGAAAGCTCGTCCGAGCATCTTTTGGGAGAAGCAATAGTTGAGTATGCCAAAGCCAAAGAGCTTGACATTCCAAACGCCGACAGATTTGAATATACGGTCGGCTCCGGCGTTAAAGCATATGTTGACGGAAAGGTTATTTATGTCGGAAACAAAGCTTTTGTAAAAGAAACAGGAAGATTTGAAGCCGAGGCAATTCGCCTTGCCGAAAGCGGAAAGACCTCTGTGTATGTTGCCGATGAAGAAAAAACGCTCGGCGTAATTGCTATAGCAGATGCCGTAAAGTCAAGCGCCGCAGAATGCATTGCAGAGCTTTCTGCGCGCGGAATTGACGTTTATATGCTCACAGGTGATAACGAGCGCACGGCACGCGCCATTGCCGCGCAGGTAGGAATAAAGAATGTTATAAGCGATGTTAAACCAAACGGAAAAAGCGAGGTTATAACAAAGCTCCGCGCTGACGGAAAAGCCGTCTGTATGGTTGGTGACGGAATAAACGATGCACCGGCGCTTGCGGCGGCAGATGTAGCAATAACAGTTTCCTCGGGCACGGATATTGCGGCAGAAACCTCGGATGTTATTCTTATGAAAAATGACCTTCTCGATATCCCGCGCACGATACAGATATCATCAGCCGTAACGCGCAATATACGACAAAACCTCTTCTGGGCATTTGCATATAACGTTATCGGCATACCCGTTGCCGCAGGCGTGCTCTATGCCTTCGGCGGTCCGCTCCTCAACCCGATGATAGGTGCCGCGGCGATGTCCTTAAGCTCCGTAACGGTTGTTACAAACGCACTGAGACTCAGCAGAATGAAGATAAAGTGAATATAAAGAGAAGAACTCCAACAGCGGTGCTGTTGGAGCTCTTTTCTTTATAGCGATCATTTACATCTCAAGAAGATTTAAAAGGACGAAAATCATTTTGCTTGCTTCTGCGCGGGTGGCATATGCTTTTGCATCAAACAGATTACCCGGCTTTCCGCCGATTATACCTGCGCGCTGCATTTTATAGACAGCTTCCTTTGCGTATGCTGCGATTTCCGCATCATCTGCAAATTCCGCCGGAGCGTTGGACTCAACAAGTGTTTCCTTTGCAACCTTATCAGCATAACGCATAATCATAACTGCCATATCCTGACGCGTTACATTCGCATCCGGTGCAAATGTCTTTTCCGTAAGACCGTTTACAATACCGTTGGTATATGCCCATGAAACCGCCTTTGCATACCATGCACTTTCCGGAACATCCTCAAACGGAGTGGCGGTATCCGCTAAATTTGCATTTGCAAGGTTTGCAAGAATCGTTGCAAGCTGAGCACGGCTGATATTCTTCTGCGGTGCAAATATTCCATTACCCATACCGGAAATGATATTTCTGTCAGCAAGAGTCATAACGCAATTGTAGAACCAGTCATTCTCTTTCACATCGGAAAAACCGTTTTCAACAGTCGGGATAGTCTGAACCGGTGCCCATTTTGCATATATAAAGGTTGAGGCATAAAGCGGAATTGTGAAGTCAAACGGAAGCGTGCAGGTGGAATCCGCATACCATCCTTCGAAGGTGTAGCCCTCTTTTACGGGAACGTTTGACGGCATCGGTGCCATAGCTCCGATAGCAACATATGTAGTGCCGAAATCCGTACCGCCCATACTGTCATATGTTACGGAAACCGTGGTCTGCTGCTCCGGCTGCTTTATTGCAAATATTGCTCCGAGCGTAACATCCTGCGCCGGCATGATAAATTCTATCATATCATTGCCCTTATAGGTTTCAAAGTTCGGATCGAAAATATCATCCGATGACCATGAATAAAACGCGAAGCCGTCATTGGGAACTGCACGGGCAACTACCTTTTCACCCGGAGAATACTGCGTTTTCACCATAAGTACATATCCGCCGCCGTCGGTTACCGGCGTAACGTCATACTTCACGGTAAGAAGCTCATTTGCCGCTCCTGCAACTCCCGAAACACTTGCTATCATAAGCAATGCCAGAATTGCAGACAAAAGTCTTTTGCTCTGTTTAATCATTTTAAAATACTCCTTTCAGACCGTTTGTGATGCAGGTCTGCTTTTTTATAATTATTATAACTTTATTTTTTCGTATAGTCAATAAAATGATTTAAAAAATATCAGTTAATTTTTAGTAAACACTCATTGACATTTTGATGATTTTCGCTTATTATATACATATATAGTATTGTGCAGTTTTTACATATACAATCAGCAGATAAAACAGCACACAAAAATTCGGCTTACCGTTTGCCGGAAAAATGGTGCCGTAAATCTTTTGATTTCGGTTTTGGAGTTGCCATGAGAAAAGCGAGGAATGTATTGAAAAAAACAGTGAATTTATTATTGATCGTGTCATTGCTTCTGTCCGTGCTTCCGCTCGGAGCCTTTGCCGCATCAGGTGTAAATCCCGTGGTTGAAGGCGTTTCCATGAACACAACACGCTCATACATAACGGTAAGATTTGACCGGGATATTGAAGGCTTGTCCCCAAAAAGCTTTTCCGGAAAGGTTAAGCTTAGCCGCGGCGGCAGTTCTCTTTCCAACCTTCCTTCATCTACCGCATATTCCGTTTCCGGAAGCTGCCTCTATATAACGCTTGGTTCCGCACTTTCCACTTCTGACAATTTTTTCAGAATAGTTAAGGGCACCTTTTCCGGTCAGACAGAGGATATTGACACCCCTCTCTTTGACGCACGAGGACCTGAGCTTGCCGAGGAAAACAGCGTTGTGCTCAACAGTGACGAGCAGACGGTTACGATAAAGTTTAAAACAGGCGTTCGCGGATATCCCAACGATTCATCGCTCAAAAACGGATATATCACGCTTGCCCGCAACGGTTCTTCCTTTAACGAAACAATTCCCGAAGACCATATAACAATCGACAATGAGAAGGGCGAGATTGAAATTTATCTCGATGAGTGGCTCTCCGGAAAATACTCGAAATTCAGAATTGCCGCAGGCAAGCTTCAGAATCTCAAAGGAAACATCAACCTTGCCGAAATCACAACTGCCGCAATTGATGCTTCCGCAACATCTGCGACTCCGGAAATTGATTACACGAACATAAACGATACACGAAACTCTGTTACCATCTATTTTACACAGAGAATCAAAAACGGACTTGCAACCACGGGAGTTAACTCAACACTTGCAACCTCACTTCTCAAATCCAACATCTGGGTAAGCCGCGGAAGTGCGAATAAATACGAAACTCTCGCCGGAAACGACTCGGTTTCTGTAGGCTCAAACTACATAAAGATCACATTCAGCGAACCGCTCTCAGCGTCCAAAAACTACATTAAAATCAGCGGAGGGACCATTGCGGATTACTACGGAAAAATCATCGCGACAGACATCATCACCGACGATGTTACAAAAGGAGTATCCGCATCAACAGCTCCGTCATACGCGAGCGCGTTTCTCTCGAGCAGCAAAAAGATAGTTATCTACTTCACCGTTCCCGTTCAGAAAAACTCCGAGCTTACAACGAGCGAGCTCCGCTCACGCATAACGCTCTCACGAAACGGTAACACCTTCGAATCTCTTTCGTCTTATGACAGTGTTTCGTTCTCGGATAATATGATGACCATTTCTCTCCGCGAAGAGCTTACCGGCTCATACAACAGAGTCAGGGTTACCGGAAACACCGTTTCCTCCAAAACCGGCGCTCTGCTCACTTCATCCTTCACAACCGGATATCTTACTGCAGGGATGGCGGACAGCAATGACAACGATGACGGCTACTACGACGAAGACGCACCGGAGTTTACCAAAATCACTTACGACAGCGGAGCTCAGCGTGCGCGCATCTACTTTGACCGTGATATAAAGAAGGTCTCAAACGCAGACCTTTATGACGATGTCACCGTATCCCGCAACGGCGGTTCATACGAATCACTCTCATCTAATGATGTAATCACAATTTCTCCGTCAAACGCAATCACAATTCTTCTTTCCGAGCCGCTTGAAGGAACAAGAAACCGTTTCAGGATTGCAGGAAACACCATTGCAGACTATGATTCGGGATATGTTCAGAACGATACCATCGTTACCGACTATATAAGCGCGTCGGGAAGTAGCGACTCTTCCTCATCCGAAGGAACAATCGGTGGAAGCGCTGATTACAGCGGCGATGTAACCGCTTCTCTTTCAGATGACTTATACACCGTCACGCTTAAATTTGACGAGGCACTTTACAACAACAAGGATTCCCTTGATGATCTGAAGGAAAAAATCCAGATATCACGAAGCGGACGGTTCGAAACACTTACATCCAACGATTATGTCCGCCTCGACACCGCAACAAACGAGCTTCTCATCGTCCTTGCCGAGCCTGCAGACGAATACTTCTCACAAATCAAAATTCTCTCCGGTGCGCTTCGTACCGCAGACGGCGGCTCTGTTTCAACGACAATCACAACCCTCCCGCTCGGCGAAGCAGAAGGAAGCATAAGAACCTATATTAATAACGCCGTTGTAACAGGCTTTACCTCAGAACAGGCAGGCGGTGACTCCCCCGTCATATCAGTTTCGGGACTTTCAAAGTTCAACTCCTACGCAAAGAAGATAGAATTTCTCGTCAAGGTTCCCGACAGCGCCAAAAGCGCAACTCTCAACATCACCGGCGATATCGTTGAAAATCTGAAGCGCTACGGAAGCACGGTTGCCCTGTCTCTCGGAAATGCGACATACTATCTGCCGACAGGCAATATTTCCGAGATATCCGCTTCCGATACGCTTTCAATCACAGTAAGCGATGCTGCATCATCTGTTTCAAGTGCACTTGCAAGCGCTTCAACCTCCGATTCATTTACAATTGAATCACACGCAAAAAATCTTTCCGCAAAGCTTATTTCGGCTGCGGGAACAAGCAAGGATATCACCCATTCGGTATTTGCCGAAAAGCGATTCCTTCTTGCAGAACCCGCCGGCGGGAAGACAGCATTCACCGTTGTGAGAATCGAAAAATCCGGAAGTGTTGTTCCTGTTCCGAGTTCAAGCGACATCACAAGCGGAGTCGTATATCTCACGGGTAAGACCATGACTGACGGCGACTATGCGGCAATATCCTCTTCAAGAACACTCAGCACCCTCTCATGGGCACAGTCTCCGACAAACGCACTTGCCGCAAGGCTTATTCTCACCGATAAATCCGGAAGCAACTTAAACGGCTCAGAGGCTATTTCACGTTCCGAAACCGTAACGATTATGGCAAGAACTCTCGGCATCCTCTGTGACAGCAAAGGCGCAAGCCCGTTCTTTGATATGATATCAACGGACAGCTATTTTAACGCCGTTATGTCAACCGTTTCATATGAGCTTATCTCCGGATACCCCGATTCCACCTTTAAGCCGTCAAATAAGCTTACGCGCGCCGAGGCAATGACCATCGTTGCACGTGCAATCAGATTTATGAACGGCAAGAGCGTATCGGAGTCCTCCGATATGACTGTAAGCGAAGCGACAAGCATCCTCTCGAAATTCACCGATGCCGGAACCGTGGATAACTGGGCAAAGGTGAACATCGCAGAATGCGTTCAGGCAGGAATAGTAAACGGTGATAACAACGGACGCCTTAACCCGAAGGCAAACGTCACCCGTGCCGAGCTTATCCAGCTTATGTACAACATTCTCGATAAATGCGATATTATTTAAGTTAATAATGGCACGGCGTGCAATGTAACAATTACACTGCACGCCGTGCTTTTATCTCTTCGTTTTCACAATATATCCGGTAGTTGCCTGCGGCACACTCGTTTTTGAGATATTCTTCAGCAAGAATATCCGAAACCTTGCCCTGAATCTCACGGCGGAGACCCCGTGCTCCGTATTTTTCGTCAAACCCTCGTGAAACAACGGTTTTCTTTGCTTCTTCCGTAACATCAAGAACAATACCAAGCTTGAAAACTCTTTCCGCCAGCTCCGATATCATCATATCGCAGATGCGGCTCGCTTCTTTCTCCGCAAGCTTTGAAAAAACAATCACATCATCAATACGGTTAAAAAGCTCGGGACGAAAGCTCTTTTTTATATCCGCGATTACGCTTTTTGATACCTCGGAAAAATCGCTTTTCGCGCCGGTTCCGAAGCCAACGCTTGCGGCGCACATTCTCTCTGCACCGATATTGGATGTCATCACGATTACGGTATTCCTGAAATCCGCTTTTTTGCCGTGGGAATCGGTAATCGTTCCGTCTTCAAGAATCTGGAGAAGAATGTTCATCACATCAGGATGCGCTTTTTCGATTTCATCAAAAAGAATAACCGAATACGGTGCGTCGCAAATCCTGTCTGCAAGCGTTACCCCGCCGTCATATCCGACATATCCCGGAGGCGAGCCTAAAAGCTTTGACAGCTCATGCTTTTCCATATATTCCGACATATCCATACGGATAATTTTGTTCTCATCGTCAAAGAGAGCTTCTGACAGCGCGCGGCACAGCTCAGTTTTTCCAACCCCCGTAGGACCTGCAAACAAAAATGAACCTATAGGTCGTCTCGGGTCTGAAAAGCCGAGACGTCCGCGTCTCACGGCACGTGCCACTGCCGCGATTGCCTTTTCCTGTCCCACAACTCTTTTTCTTAGAAGCGCTTCAAACTCGAGAAGTCTTTGGCTTTCCTCACGCGTTATCCTTGATGCGGGAATTCCGGTACGTGCGCATACAACATCGGCGATACTGTCAAAATCAATTTCAGTATGCCCGTCAAGCACCTTTTGCCAGTTCTCACTTATAAGCAAGAGCTCATTTCTCAAGCCTTCTTCCCTATCGCGGAAACGGGCAGCACCTTCAAAATCCTCCGATTGTATGCACCTTTCCTTCATCCCGACAGCGCTGATTATTTTTTCTTCAAGCTCACGCATACGCGGCGGCGGTGACGATGCATATATCTTTGCACGGCTTGCCGCCTCATCAATTAAATCTATTGCCTTATCCGGCAGACGGCGTTCCGGAATATACCTGTCAGAAAGCTCAACTGCGGCTTTTATCGCCTCATCCGTAATCCTTATCTTATGATGCTGTTCGTATTTCCCGCGCAGTCCCGAAAGAATTTCGGTGCTTTCCTCCTTTGACGGTTCTTCTATCTTAACCGTCTGAAATCTTCGCGAAAGTGCGGCTGACGGCTCTATATATTTACGATATTCCTCGTGCGTTGTTGCACCTATAAGCTGGATTTCACGGCGTGAAAGCGCAGGCTTCAGTATATTCGCGGCATCTATCGCGCCTTCTGCTGCTCCGGCGCCCACGATAGTGTGGATTTCATCAATGAACAGTACTATATCTCCTGCACGGCTTACCTCACGCAATATCGAGCGTATGCGTTCTTCAAACTCACCTCTGTATTTTGTTCCCGCAACAACTCCGGATATATCAAGCATAAAAATTCTTTTCCCCGAAAGAACGCGCGGCACATTTCCTTTTACAATGCGCTCTGCAAGTCCTTCTGCAACAGCTGTTTTCCCGACACCGGGGTCTCCTAAAAGAAGCGGGTTGTTTTTTGTTCTGCGCGCAAGTATTTCTATAACGTACTGAAGCTCTTTTTCCCGACCGATTACCGGATCCAGCTTTCCTTCTCTGACAAGCTCACACAAATCTCTTCCGTAATTTTTAAGTAATTTCGTCTCGCTCTTCTCAGAATTGCGGCGGTTATCGGCATTTTTCCTGCAATCAGCTCCGTTGTCACCGCCTGACGGCATAATAAGCCGCGCAAGCTTTTCCGTATCCGCGCCCATGCTTTTTAAAAGCTTTTTCGCGCTCCCCGATTCTTCGCAAAGGATTCCGACAAGAAGATGCACATCCCCGATAAAGCCATCCCCCGCGCTTTTTGATTTATTGTATGCAGTTCTCACTATTCTCCGCGAACAGGGGCTCAGCCCCTGAAGCGTGTTTTTATGAGCTTTTCCTATGCCGGTGTGATTAATAACGGCTCCCCTTATTTTTTCGGCAGAAATGCCCTCTGCATTCAATATTTTTGCAGCCTCGCCCTCTCCGTCGCGAAGTATTCCAAGAAGGATGTGCTCACTTCCCACATATCCGTGACCAAGCTCTGCCGCACATTCATGTGCACACCGAAGTACGTTTTCTGCGCGAAGCGTAAATCTGTTTTCAAAAAGCATGGTTTCCTCCGATTTGTATTTTGATTCCACAGATTAAATTTTACCTTTTAAGGCAGCTTTTTATACATCCTCTGTTTCGACATAAAAACTTTTTTTGAATTTTTTAAATTTTTTTAGTTTACCCTATTGATTTTTTTCTTATTCATTGTTACAATAGATATATTGAAAAAGATGGAGGTGTTATTGACATGGCATATGTAATTAGCGACGAGTGCGTAATGTGTGGTTCTTGTGCAGGTGCTTGCCCCCTTGGTGCAATCTCCGAAGGTGATACAAAGTACGTTATCGACAAGGACGCATGCGCAGGCTGCGGCGAGTGTGCAAGCGCTTGCCCGGTAGAGGCTATCTCCGAGGAATAATCCCCAGAAAGCTTCAATGAGCTGTGACGAAATTCGTCACAGCTCATTTTTTATTTGCTCACATAATCTGTAATGCGTTTTATTCGGCACTGCATTGTGCGGCAATGCCGCACAATGCAAAGTACAAAATTATTTTACATAATCCAGTATACGCTTTATGAGCACCGCAACTTCTGCGCGTGTTGTGTAATCGGTCGGGGCTATTTTGCCGTTCTTGCCGTTTACAATGCCCGCCCCGATAAGCGCAGAAACGGCTTCTTTTGCGTAAGGCGCAACGGTGTCAAAGTCGGGGTATTGTGATAACACCTCATCCACCGCCATTCGGCGGTCCCC
>JAFQGO010000268.1:0-7132 GCA_017398225.1 Oscillospiraceae bacterium
TGCAAGAATTTCATCAATACCCGTTACATCAGCATCACCTGGAAGAAGATACACATCTCCTTTTCCGCCCGATGATGCATTCATGTGATGAATAAGCTTTGCTGCATATGTACCTGCATACGGAATATTAAGACGCAGCACTGCATACGAAGAAGTCTCGCTTGTACCGATGTTTATGCGGTAAGACTTCTGAGTCTTTATCCACGTTACGCCCACACCGGTATACTCCCACGTGCCCGCAGTATTATCGTAGCCTGCGTTTTCCGTATTGAGAAGAACATTGTTCACATCTGCTCCGTTAAGGCGATTGAAATCATATGTGAGCGTTACATTATCGGAAAGAGGAATATATTCTTTCATCGAAAGACTTACCGGAAGAAAATAATGGAACGTTTTTTTATTTTCCTGTGCAAATTTAGCAGCCGTCGCGCTCTCACCATTTGCCACCATTATGAAATAGTAGTTCTGAGCGAGGAGCTCAACCGGATTTTCTATATCAACATATCCGCGTTCTAAATCAGTTCCGCAAGTATCAACAGACGCTATTTTATATTCTCCGTCAAGTGCCTTCACAAAATCGGAAAGCGTTGCGTTTGTAACCTCCGTCTGAGGCTTCGGAACCAGATATAAATCAACAATAGGACCGAGCGAATATTTATCATAGTTAAATGTAATATTGTATTTTCCACCCTTTGTTATCCGCAGCTCAAGGCACAGTGCCGTAGCCACATTCTCTGATGTCGGGTCAAATACTACAGCAGCATCACTCTTTTTGCCCGGGCGGTAATAGGACATTCTTCCTCTTTTACCCTCGGTTCCTGTGCTTGCCGCCTCGTTAGGGAAGCTTTGTGCAACATAGCCCCAAGCATCATAATCTTCTGACGCGGTATCAATAGTATGTACTATCTGCGGATCTCTTGCCGCATCTTCAAATTTACATACCGTATTGGTAGCAGTATTCGCACTTGTCGTATGTGCCGCATGAGTAAATTGAAAATTATATCCGGAATCTGCGTTTGTGCCTGATACTGACGCAAATCCCGCCGGCAGCATTGACGCGAGCATAACACACGCGAGAACGAACGATATAACTCTGTTTTTCACGTTTTTCTCCTTTCCCGACAGAAAGAAGCGGAAAGTTATTCAATTTTAACCTTCCGCTTCTGCCTTTACTTCCTATTTGCTGTAATATACGTTTCCTGCCTTATCGATAACATAACCGACAACGCTTGTTGCACTGATGTCGTCAAACGTTGCAAGGTGATTTAAATCTTTTCTGGTCATAACAGCGCGGTTAATGGAGACACAGCTTGCCGTGCCGCTGGTTGCAAACGCAATGCCGCGCTCGAGAACGTCATCACCGTCAAAGCCGATGAATTCTGCAACGTATGTGCTTCCCGCTTTACCGAGGATAATTTTTCTTACTGAGTCTGCAAGCGGAACGTAATCAGTATAGACTGCCTCAAGAGTGCAAGCCTCCCATGCACAGAAGGAATATTCGCGGTCAAAGCTGACTATCTCATCGCCCTTCATCCAGTAGTTGAAGAGCTTTGTGCCGTCGCGCAGCGGTGCGGTAACAGTAACCTTATCGCCGAAGAGCGGCTTTTCTTTTCCAACCTCTACAGTTATTTTACCATTTTCTACGGTAATGTCAATGGAAGTATTTAACTCATCATATTCCGCGACAAAGAGAGCATCACCGGAGACTGTAACTTCCTCATTCGCTCCGTAAGTCACGCCGTCAACGGCATACTTCCAGCCCTTTACTGCGCCGTAACCTGCAAGGGATACGTTTGTAAGGGCGGGCGTTGTCACCTTTCCGGCTGTGATTGCAGCTGTACTGATAATATCGCCGTTTGCATTATAGAAGATTGCGTTCTCTGACACAGCCTTTGTATTACGGTATATTGCATAGAGCCAGAGCTTTTCTGATTCATTGGTAAAGTTGTATGTTAAGTCAGTGCTTACCTTCTTCTGCTTCTTACCGATACCCTTTGCCCAATAGAGGAACTCATAATTTCCAACTGTCTTCTCAGCGGTTGCGGAAGAGCCATTCTTTGTTACTGCATTCTCAATTTCATTTCCGTCAATATCCTTTGCCAGCACGCTTACTTCATTGCTTATGATTGCTTTGCCGGACTCTGCCTCTGCATTACCGGGATCTACGTTTACTTCCGCATCACCGGGTTGAGTTGTGACTTCTTCAAGTGTGATTTTCGTAAGATTGAAGGTTTGGTATGCATTTTCTAAAAGCACGCTATTTCTGTCGAGCGTACCATTAGGGGTTGCAAAAATCACCCAATAGTTTCCTGCTGTCGGGAAGTTTACAGAAAACTTTTCTGCCGGATATTGTGCTGTTCCGTTATGAACGGTTGAGCTGTCGTGCCAACCGAGAGTCTGTTTGTCTGTGGTTGCATAATAATTTGTAACATTTGCGTCTCCAAACTTTGTTAGTGCATCTGCATATCCAATACTCACTTCGGTAAATCCACCGTAGAAATGTGCAATATCGTTATACATAGAAAGTGTATATTCTCCTGTTTTTGGCACGTTAAGAACAAGAGCAACGTGGTTGCAGTTACCTGCGGTCCACTTACTTGCAGTCGGCATATCAGTATTTTCCGCATCCTCGTCGAAGTATCTTGGCTTGTACATTAGAAGTTTCAAGCCATCACTGTTTATTTCGCTATATATGGTCTCGCTATGTTTATTCCATACGTATCTTGTATTTGCAATAGACCATTTTTCTGTCTTTTGGGGATCAACAGTCGGGGCTTCACCAAACGCTGTAAGATTATTAAAATAGACCGTAACACCGTTGTTGGCAAAAACATCGTTGTTTACGCTTTCAGCAGTCTCCTCATTAACTGCATTTGTCGTGAAATCATATGTGTAGCTTGTTGCTTCCGCTACCGGAGAAAGCGTAAGGCTCTTCGGCTGGCAATAATGGTAGCCGATTTTATTTGTTTCCGCCAAACTCGTTACGTTTGTATTCTCTCCGTTGAGAACTATTATAAAATAATAATTTCCGGCAGAAAGCTTTAAAGAACGCAAGGTTTCCGGTGTTCCTATTGATGTATCGACAACTCCTATACGATATGATGTATCAAGCGTTTTTATGAAATCTGAAAGAGTATTATTTGTCGGAACCGCAATACCTTCTGTCGATATAAGATACAGTTCAACTATCGGTCCGTATAACGTATCTGTAAGATAGTCAAAAATAGGTGTAAATTCACCACCTGTTTCTATCTTAATCTCAAGACAAAGAGCCGTAGCCTTATCCGTCCCCTCTGGATTGAATGTAATCACATTGGAAGGATTGTCTTTTCCGCCCGGTCGGTTAACAGATATGCGCGCGCCTGATATATCCGAGCCTAATCCATTAACATGCGTCGTTGTGCTTTGCGCAACGTACCCCCATGCATCATAGCCCTCCGCAACCGAGTCAAGCGTATGCAAACCACGATCAACTCCATTTCCATCTGCAAAGTTTACAAGGCTTTTCACGCTTGTTCCCGTATGCGCGGCGTTGGAGAATACGTATTTGTACTCCTCTGTAGCATCTGTATCCGCCGCAAATACTGCCGGTACAAAACCGACCACCATAGCGATTGCAAGAATAAATGACATAATTCTCTTCATTTTGTTTTTCCTCCTCAAATTTACAGAAAATTATAGCTGGCGCTATTCTAATGCAATTTTATCAGCTGAGCATTTTCGATGCAATATAAAAATTTATACATTCGAACCATTTTCTTCTTGAAAAGAATGAATTTTTATATTATAATTTTCATATGAAATATTGCGAAAGGTGGTGCATGTATGCAGCATTTTCCTTACGCCCCTGCAAAACCGCTGCCGGCTTTATCATACCCCGACAACACTTTTCTTGAAAGATACCGGATTGACGTAAACCGTGTAGCAAAAATTTCGACAACACGACCGCATTATCACAACTTTTTTCAACTGTATTATGTCATCTCCGGCTCATACACAGATACCATCAACGGCGAAAAAATCGTCTGCGGTGAGGGCAGTGTTTCGCTTATCATGCCCTGCACCGTACACGCCCCTGATACTACCGGCAGCTGTTCGGAAGGTGCCGACATAATCTCCCTTTCCTTTTTCTATGACTTTTTTCAATCAAAAGGCGTCGGCTTTTCTCCTCTCAGCTTTAAGGAATCAACATACGGTAACAAGGTTTTGCCCACTCATTTTGCTTTAAAAGGAAACGACAAAGCTCTTGCCGATAAGCTTCTTAAAGGAATAGGCCTTGAATATCGCAAAAAATCTGATATGTTTCTCACAAAAATTTTTGACGAGCTCAATATCTTTTTTTCTATCTGTGCAAACACGTCCGATGTTTCCCTTTCCTCTCAGCAGCTTGCTTTTACATCGAGCCGTGCAAAGCTGTTTCTTGAAATAATTGAAAAAATAAAAAATGCCCCTTCCGAGAAGTGGCTTATAGATGATGCGGCAAGGCAGTCAATGATGTCACGCAACACCTTTACCCGGAATTTCCGCAAGGTAACCGGGATGACGTACCACGATGTTATAACTCAGATACGCCTTATGAAAGCAGTTAATCTTATGCGGTACACCTCAAAAAGCATTGCGGAAATAGCAACGGAAGCGGGTTTTTCAAGCAATCCTCATTTTACAAAGGAATGCATAAAAATGTTTTTCCTTCCGCCGTCTCCGCTGAGACGTGAAATGGCAAAGAAAACGCGGTTGCGACAGGATGAACAAAAAAGGCTTGACGATGAAAGCGCATGGGCTTTTATTCGTCCCTCGGAAATTCGCAACGAACACTTTAAAAATGCAATAGGTGAAAAGCCGTAAACGACAAAACAATGGGCTGTAGCAAAACAGCGCAAAAGGGATTGCAGCAAAATGCATTTTGCTACAATCCCTTGAAAATTACTTTTTTGTATTCTGTTAGATACGTGCAACGCCGGTCTTTCTTGCAGCTTCTGCAACAGCAGCAGCAACAGCCGGAGCAACCTTCGGATCTGTCGGCTCGATGATGATGCGGTCTGCACGGAGCTCTTCCTCAGGAATGAGGTTTGCGATAGCGTATGCAGCAGCAACCTTCATTTCATCGTTGATATCGCTTGCACGAACATCAAGAGCACCACGGAAGATACCCGGGAATGCGAGGAGGTTGTTGATCTGGTTGGGGAAGTCGGAACGACCTGTACCAACAACAGCAGCACCTGCAGCGATTGCTTCGTCCGGGAAGATTTCCGGTGTGGGGTTGGACATAACGAATACCATAGGATCCTTGTTCATTGAGCGAACCATATCCTGTGTGATGATGCCGGGGCCGGAGAGACCGAATACAACGTCTGCGCCAACCATAACATCAGCAAGGCTGCCTGCAACCTTATTCTTATTTGTGATCTTAGCCATAGCTTCCTTCTCGGAGTTGAGGCCTTCACGTCCTTCGTAGATAGCGCCCTTTCTGTCGCAGAGGATAACTTCCTTGAGACCGAGAGCCATAAGGAGACGAGTTACAGCGATAGCAGCAGCACCTGCACCGGAAACAACAGCCTTAAGATCGCCGATGTTCTTCTTTGTGAGACGGCAAGCGCCGATCATAGCAGCTGCGGAAACAACAGCTGTGCCGTGCTGGTCGTCATGGAATATCGGAATGTCGCAGACTTCCTTGAGCTTGCGCTCGATCTCAAAGCAACGGGGAGCAGCGATATCTTCGAGGTTGATACCACCGAAAGAACCTGCGAGAAGAGCAACTGTCTTAACTATTTCATCAACGTCCTTTGAACGGATGCAGAGAGGGAATGCGTCAACGCCACCGAAAGCCTTGAAGAGAACGCACTTACCTTCCATAACGGGCATACCTGCTTCAGGTCCGATATCACCGAGGCCGAGAACAGCAGTACCGTCTGTAACAACAGCAACGAGGTTGCCGCGGCGTGTGTACTTATAAGAAAGGTCAACATCCTTGCTGATTTCAAGACAGGGCTCAGCAACACCGGGAGTGTAAGCAACGGAAAGGTCATCCTTTGTTGCTACGGGGCAACGGCAAGTAACTTCAATCTTGCCCTGCCACTTTGCGTGGTCAATAATAGCTTGCTTTTTGTAATCCATGATTGAAACTTCCTTTCGTAATATGTAAAATGCATATTTTGCTGTATAACATTGTACCACTTTTTTCCCTGTTTTGCAATGCCTTTTGGAAATATAGTTGGTTTTTTCACTAAAACTGTCATTTCTTCCGTTTTCAAAAGGGAACATTTGTGCTATACTTATAAAAAATAAAAAATGAAAGGTTTTGAACATATGAAAACTATCTGCAAAAAACATCTCACAGCATTTATTCTTTTCCTTTCTGTTTTTGCCGCAGTTGCTCTCACAAGCGGATGCAACGGCGAAAAACCGACTGCGGACAAAATTTCCACAGACCGGGCAGAAACTCTCGGCGAAGGCAAAAGAAGCTTTGACTTCACCGTGAAGGATGCTGACGGAAACGAGAAGGCATATGTTATAAAAACCGATGCCGAAACTGTTGGTGAGGCACTTCTTGAGCTTAAACTCATCGATGGTGAGGACGGCGATTACGGTCTTTATGTAAAGAGCGTTTGCGGAAAGAGTTATGACTATGAGAAGGACGGAAAATACTGGGCGTTCTTCATAGACGGCGAATATGCCGCAAGCGGTGTCGATACCACAAAAATTGAAGACGGAAAAACCTATTCCTTCCAGGCCGTGGAGGGATAAATGAAGCTTAAAACAAAAGATATAGCGGTTTTCGGAATGTTGGGAGCACTTTTATATGCATCAAAGCTTGCAATGGAAGCTTTCCCCAACATCCATATCCTTGCACCTCTGATTGTGTCTCTCACCATAGTATACCGATGTAGGGCGTTATATCCCATATACATATTTGTTTTCCTCACGGGGCTTTTCGGGGGCTTTTCAATGTGGTGGATACCATATCTCTATGTGTGGACTATTCTCTGGGGAGTGGTTATGCTTCTTCCGAAAAAAATGCCGAAGGTGGTAGCCGTTATAGTATATATGGCAGTCTGTTCTCTCCACGGATTTCTCTTCGGAATACTCTATGCACCTGCACAGGCACTTATGTTCGGTCTTTCCTTTGAGGAAA
>JAFQGO010000269.1:0-5029 GCA_017398225.1 Oscillospiraceae bacterium
CGTACGTCACAGCCTGCATATCGCAGTATTTTACTTTTAATCCTCTCACATACCGAACCCACCGGTGACGGCGAGATTCTCGCCCGTGACAAACGCGGCATCGGCAAAGAACAGCGCCGCCTGCGCCACGTCCTCAGCCTTTCCGATTTTTCCGAGCGGAGTTTCATCGCAAAGAACCTTCATATCTTCATCGGAAAGGTGCGCGTTCATATCCGTATCAATAACACCGGGAGATATGCAGTTTACCGTTATTCCCGACGGACCAAGCTCCTTTGCAAGTGCGCGGGTAAAGCCGATTAGTCCCGCCTTTGACGCGGAATAATGTGTTTCGCACGATGCGCCGACTATCCCCCATATAGAGGAAATGTTTATAATTCTGCCAGAGCCGCGCCTTATCATACCTTTTGACGCTTCCTTTGAGCAGAGAAATGCGGATTTCAGGTTCGTGTCAAGCATCTTGTCCCAATCGCTCCCCGAAATATCGGAAAGAAGAGAAAACTGCGCTATGCCGGCATTGTTTACCAAGATATCAACATTCCCGATCTCTGAAAAAAGCGCCTTTACGCTTTCTTCATCGGAAACATCGCAATATACGGGAATAACCTCTCCCGCAAAATTTTCCTTTGCAAGAGACGGCAGGGTATCGGCAGTTGACTTATATGTTGCAAAAACCGTATCTCCGCGCTCTGCAAATGCACGTGCCGTGGCATAACCTATCCCGCGAGAAGCACCGGTTACAAGAACTCTCATTATTCCGCCTCCGCAGCTGCGGACGCCGCGGCATCTGCCGCCGCCTCGGATACAGGCTCAGAAGTCTCAGGTGTTGTATCCTCCGGTGCGGGAGCCGGTGCTTCCGGCGCCGGGGCAGGAGTTTCCGGGGTAAGTGCCGGTGCTTGCTCAGGAGGCGGTGCCGGTATTTCCGTTGCCTCACCCGCCGTTTCCGGAGTTACCGGCGCAGTTGCCGCCTGTGCTTTTCCGGTTCCGACAAGCACTATCTCCGGCATGGGCTTGTATTTTGATTTGTTTTCAACATACGACTCAACAAGCTTTCCGTTTTTGTCATAAACATTGCGCCAAACGGTCATAGAGAGACCTTCCTGTCCCTTCTGCTCAACCTTGCGTTCTCCCGCCGGAAGCTCGCTTGTCTGCTTCTCGCGCGTGGTATACGGAGTTGTTGAATGTGTCTTTTTCGTAAGCTTAACGGTGCGAACCTCATCCGGTTCCGTTCCCATAAGCTTTACCCTTATATAGTTATTCTTCGATGTTGCAACAATCTTTATCGGATACGGGCTTGTGTTTTTGAATCTGAAGTCGATCGAGCCGTAAACAACCGTTGCATCCTCACCCTTCGGCGCATAGTCAACATAGAATGAGTGGTTCGTGCGCTCGGTAATCTTCATATTCGCCTTCACCGCCGCCATATAAAGCGTGGAGGACGTCTGGCAAATTCCGCCGCCGATTCCGTCAACGACTTCACCCTGTGAGAAAATACCGGCTTCCTTGAATCCGCGCGCCGCAGTTCTCGGCCCTACGGTCTTGTTGTAAGAAAACTCCTCGCCGGGATTGAGCACCGTTCCGTTTATAAGACTTGCCGAAAGACGGACATTCGCCGTTCTCGCAACCTTTTTCGGACTGAAATGAGTTTCAACCTCAGCAAGGCAATATTTGAATAAATTTACCTCAAGATGCTTTGTAAGCACCTTCGGCTGAGTAAGAGTAAGCGGGATTCTTATAACCTCGCCCGGTGTTTTTTCATATGCAATCTTCGCCGCTTCAAGGTCAAAATCAACGCCTACAACGTGCGGAACAATCTTGTTTCCATCATCGGTCTTTTCGAGATGAGCATCGGTCACTTCCTTGTGTACCTCTGCATAAACCTTATCCATATCAAGCGCAACGGATTCCGAAACCGTGCGTTCTGCGCGAAGCGGAGAATAATCCTCATTTAAAAATCTGTCTGTAATGCTCTGCATAAGAGCTTCCGTGTCAAGCTTTTTGCCGTCCGTGCGCGGATGAAGCACAAGCGTTTTTTCTTCTTCAATGGTATACGATGCATCCACCGGCGCAACGTCATACTTTGCAAGCTCTGCCATAAGCTCTCCTGCCGCTGTCTCATCAACAGTAACGGCGATATCTATCTCTCGTCCACCGAAAATAATCGAGAGAACATCACCGATACGGCGGAAAAAACCGCCCTCATGTCCTGCAGCAATTGCATCCTTTGCCGTCTGCGCGGATGAAAACTTAACGCCAAGCTCCTTTGCAGTTACATCGCGCTTTACTATATCCTCAAGCTCTACGGTAAGAGCTGCATCGGAATAGCGCACATCGCACGAGCCGTCAAGTGCCGCAATGGCTTCCTCTTCACTCATTCCGCCAAGCTTCACCCCGCCTGCGGAAACACCCGGAAATATATCTCCGTGGGCATATGTATACACGGTGAGCACTGCAAAAAGCAAAAGCAATACCGCAAGTACGCCTGCAGCAATAAGTGCCCATTTTGGAAATTTTCCCCCGCTGAATATTTTTGTCATAATTCATCCCTCTTGCTTAATATATATTTATCTAATATAAAGTATATCCGTTCTCGGCAAAAATTTCAACTGTTATTTTTATTTTCCCGCTGCTTTTATGATATTTTTTCGTCACAACACCCTTTTCGACAGAAAGTTAGCTTGAAACAGAGTAGAAATTAGTGTATAATATTTACATATAAAATAATAACGAGGAGGTCATAAAGGTGAAAAACCTCTTTTTTAATCCTGTAAAAGTATTTGAAGGGCGTGGCTGTGTGCGCGAATATCCGTGGAAGCAACACGGCAAGCGCTGCCTCATCGTCTGCGGCGGACGCTCGGCACGGCTTTGCGGTGCGCTTGATGACGTCCGCACGGCTCTCGCCGATTTATCCGTTGCTTTTTCAGTCTTTGATAAGGTTGAACAAAATCCGACGGTTGAAACGTGCTTTTCTGCCGGTTGCGAGGCGCGTGAGCTTGGTGCTGATTTCATAATCGGCATCGGCGGCGGAAGTCCGCTCGACGCAGCAAAGGCTGCAGCGTATTTTGCGTCAAACCCGCACCTTACCGTAGAAACGCTTTACGACGGCGAATGCAAAAAGGCTCCGCTTCCCGTTATCGCAATTCCGACTACCGCCGGCACGGGCAGCGAGGTCACGCAGTATTCCGTCCTCACCTGCCGTCAGATCGAAAATAAGAAAACTCTTAAAGATACATCTCTTTTCCCTGTTGCGGCTTTACTTGATGCAGAGTATACCGTAACGCTTCCGCAAAGCGTCACAAACGCAACGGCAGTTGATGCGCTCTGCCACGCGGTTGAGGGATACCTTTCAAAAGGAGCAACTCCCGTTTCCGATGCACTTGCAGAGAAAGCAATTTATCTCATGGGACGCGGGCTTTCTGCGCTCTGCGAAGGACGCCTTGACGGACTTCTCCGCGAAAAGCTTCTTTGCGGCTCGATGCTTGCAGGTCAGGTAATCTCTGTTACCGGCACGTGCTTTGTCCATTCCTTCGGCTATCCGTTCACTTACTTTGAAGGTCTTTCTCACGGTCAGGCAAACGCGTGCTTCCTTCCGGACTTTGTCCGGCTTTCCGCATCCGTTGCCGAAAGCCGTGTTAACAGAATCTACCGTCTCTGCGGTGTCCGCAACAACGAGGAATTCCGCGCACTTATCGAACGCGCCGTTCCGTGCAATCACCGTTTTGACCGTGACTCCGTTATGAAATATTCCCGTATCGGTGCCGGAGGCGGGAGCGTAAACAAGGGTTTATATGAACCCACGCCGGACGATGTGTACAATATGTACAAAAAGTATATAATATAACGAAACGGAGATATTCTTTTGGATTTTTATCTGCTCTTGGGCGCAATAGCCATCGTTCTTTGCGTAGTATTCAACAAAATATCGCACAAGCTCGGCGTGCCGGTTCTTCTTGCATTTATATTTATCGGTATGCTGTTCGGCTCGGACGGGCTTTTCCGCATTCCGTTTGACAATTACAGCTTTGCCGAAGACATATGTATATTCGCGCTTATCTTTGTAATGTTCTACGGCGGCTTCGGTACAAAATGGAGCGCCGCAAAGCCGGTTGCCGCAAAAGCCATATGCATGTCCACTCTCGGCACGGTCATCACCGCCGGACTTGTCGGCGTATTCTGCCATTTTGTGCTTCGCATCGAGCTTCTTGAGAGCTTTCTCATAGGTTCGGTAATCAGCTCAACGGATGCGGCAAGCGTGTTCTCTGTTCTCCGCTCGCGCCATCTTAATTTAAAGGACAACACCGCATCGCTTTTGGAGGTAGAAAGCGGAAGCAACGACCCCTTTGCATATATGCTCACGGTAACAGTGCTGTCCGTTATGAACGGAAATGATGCCCCCGGCGGAATTTCATGGCTCCTTTTTTCTCAGGTGATTTTCGGCGCAGTCTGCGGCGTGCTTATTGCATGGCTTGCTCTTAAATTCCTGCGTCGGTTTCACTGCTTTTCCGCAGGCTTTGACGGCATCTTTCTCGTTGCAACAGCTATTGCGGCGTATGCACTGCCGCAGCTTATCGGCGGCAACGGATATCTTTCCGCATATATCACCGGTATCGTTCTCGGAAATTCGCGCCTTCGCGGTAAAACGGCGCTCGTAAACTTCTTTGACGGCATGACCGGTCTTATGCAGATGCTTCTGTTTTTCCTTCTCGGACTTCTCGCCTTCCCGTCACAGCTTCCGGCAATTGCACCAAAAGCACTCTGCATCGCGCTTTTTATAACGCTTGTTGCCCGCCCGATTGCATCCGCGCTTATTCTTCTGCCCTTCCGCGCACGCCCCGGACAGATAGCTGTTGTTTCGTGGGCAGGGCTTCGCGGTGCGGCAAGTATCGTTTTTGCAATAGTTGCGGTTTTAGACCCTGCGGTTATGTCTCACGATATTTTCCATCTTGTTTTCTTCATCGTCCTGTTCTCAATTCTCGTTCAGGGAACGCTTCTGCCTCAGGTTGCCTCTCTTTTTAAAATGACAGACAGCTCA
>JAFQGO010000270.1:0-4149 GCA_017398225.1 Oscillospiraceae bacterium
ACGCTGTTTTCAATTTCTGCGGGAGTGATACAGGTCGGCTCATTCACGGTATTCAACGAGGTTTTTCGCTGGAGCTACTGGCCGGGGTATCTTGTCTCTCTCATTTTGTCGATAATATGGAATTTTACCTTCAACCGCCGATATACTTTTAAGTCTGCGGCAAACATACCTGTGGCGATGACGAAGCTTTTTGCCTTTTATGCTGTCTTTACCCCTCTTTCAACTTGGGGCGGGCATCTGGCGGAGAGCGCGGGGGTTAATGATTACATAATCTTGATTGTAACGATGCTTCTCAATTTCATAACGGAGTTTTTATTCTCCAAGTTCATAATTTATAAAAACCAGGAAAATACAAGAGTGGAAAAGCAGGCGGGAAAATGATTGAACACAACAAATTTACAAAGGGAATAGCGGACGGAATGCCGATTTGTCTCGGATATCTCTCCGTTGCCTTTGCGTTTGGTATATTCGCCGTTGAGAGCGGTCTTTCTGTTTTTGAAGCAGTTCTCATTTCAATGACGAATGTAACAAGCGCAGGTCAGCTTGCTGCTGTGTCGATAATGGTCACGGGTGGAACGCTCATAGAGCTTGCAGTGTCGCAGATTGTGATAAATCTGCGATATGCGCTGATGTCGGTTTCGCTTTCGCAGAAGCTGGGCGAGAGCATACGCTTGCCGGACAGGTTTTTAATATCATTTGTAAACACAGACGAGGTTTTTGCGGTTGCGAGCGAAAAGACCGGCACAGTAGGAAGAAAATATATGTACGGGCTTATTCTTATGCCGTATCTCGGTTGGAGTATCGGCACGCTCATCGGTGCGGCGGCGGGAAATATTCTTCCTGCGGCTGTGGTTTCTGCACTCGGCATTGCGATTTACGGAATGTTTGTTGCGATAGTTGTTCCCGTGATGAAGGTGAACAGACGTTGCCTTGTGTGCGTGCTGTTCGCTGTTGCGCTGTCCTGCGCGTTTAAGTATTTTCCGTATCTTAAAGAGGTACCGTCCGGATTCACGGTTATCATCTGCGCCGTGGCGGCAAGCGCGTTGTTTGCTGTACTCGCGCCGGTCAACATAGAGGAGGGCGAAGAAAATGCATAGCTTTCCTGTGTATCTTATAGTTATGGCGGGGATAACGTATCTTATAAGGATGCTCCCGCTTGTGCTTATAAAAAAGAAAATTCAAAATCGCTTTATCATTTCGTTTTTGTATTACATACCGTATACCGTGCTTGCAGTTATGACGGTTCCTGCAATTTTTTATTCGACGTCATCGCCCGTTTCTGCCGCAATCGGATTTGTGGCGGCAGTGGCGCTTGCCCTGCGCGGAAAGAGCCTTCTCACCGTTGCGGCGCTGTCCTGCGCTGTGGTATTCTGCACGGAATGGATAATGAGGATGATGTAACTTTCCGCCTGTGCAAATTATACTTGTACAGGCGCTTTTTATGTGATATAATGAGTTTACGAAGTAAACTCAATGAATTGCCTTGCGGCATGAATTGAAATCATAGATTTCATGAATTAAGCCTGTGGCTCATGAATTGCACTTCGTGCATTTGATGGAATTTAATTCACAGACGGGGGATACGGATATGGTATCAAAAATTTATACGCTCGGTCTTTCGGGAGCAAGCGGGTTTATAGTAACTGCAGAGTGTGTTCTGTCCGGAGGAATGATGGGTTTTGAGGTGATCGGTCTTGCCGATACGGCGGTCAGGGAATCGCGGGACCGCGTTCGCGCCGCGGCAAAAACGCTTCCCCTTCGCTTTCCGTCAGGGCATATAACGGTAAATCTCGCACCTGCCGGCAAAAAAAAGGAAGGCGCGGTGTATGACCTTCCGATTCTGCTTTCGGTGCTTGCATCGGCGCATCAGATAAAATCAGTTCCGGAGAGCTGTGCATTCATCGGAGAGCTTTCGCTTACCGGTGAGCTTCGTCCTGCACGCGGTGTTCTTTCAATGGCGCTTGCGGCAAAGGCGGCAGGTATAAAAACTCTGTTTGTGCCGCGTTCCAATGCGCGGGAGGCGGCTCTTGCAGGAGAAGAACTTGAGGTTTTTGGTGCGCGTGATGTGTCCGAGGTGGTAAACCACCTAAACGGCGATGCGTACCTTTCCCGTGAACCGCAATGGATTCCGGATGAGAATGAAAATATTTCCATTCCGGACTTTGCAGATGTGCGCGGTCAGGAAAACGTGAAACGTGCGATAGAGATTGCTGCCGCGGGCGGACATAATATTCTGATGATAGGGCCTCCCGGTTCGGGAAAGAGTATGCTTGCATCGCGCATACCGTCAATCCTTCCGGATATGACGCGCGAAGAGGCGCTTGAGGCAACGGAGATGCATTCTCTTGTGGGGCTTGTGTCGGAAGAGAGACCTCTTCTTACGTCAAGACCTTTCCGTGCCCCGCATCACAGCACGTCTCCCGTGAGCCTTTCGGGAGGAAGCTCCGCGCTTCGTCCGGGTGAGATTTCCCTTGCACATAACGGCGTACTGTTCCTCGATGAGCTTCCGGAGTTCCGGCGCGATGCGCTTGAGGTTCTGCGACAGCCGATGGAGACCGGCGAGGTTGCAATTTCCCGCGTTGCCGGCACGGCAAACTATCCGGCTCGGTTTATGCTCGTCTGTGCGATGAATCCGTGTAAATGCGGGTGGCACGGCTATGAGAACGGAGTGCATACCTGCACCTGCAGCGAGAGTGCGGTGGAAAAATATATGGGGCGTGTTTCCGGCCCGCTTATGGATAGAATTGATATCCATATAAATGTGCCGAATGTAACCTATGAGGATATGTCAAAAAAAGCGGACGGCGAGCCTTCGGCCGAGATACGCAAGCGCGTAAACCGTGCGCGTGAGCGCGCAAGAGCGCGCGGCGTTGCATGCAATGCGCACCTCTCACCGCGGAGACTGCACGAGCTTGCAAAGCTTTCCGATGACGCGAAAGAGCTTTTGAAAAATGCGTTTGATGCGCTTGGGCTTACCGGACGGTCATATGATAAGATACTGAAGCTTTCCCTTACCATTGCCGATATGGCGGAGTCGGACATTATCTGTGCCGAGCACATTGCCGAGGCAATTCAATACCGTTCTCTTGACAGGAGTGAAAACAGATGAAGAAAATAATATGTTTTGCAATGGCTTTCGCGATTTGCTTATCTTTCGGTGCGTGCAGTATGTCGCCGCGCGAGGATTATATTTCCGGCATAAGCTTTGACCCGGCAGATTACGATACCGGAGCGCTTGCGAGGTATGAAAACAAGCTCTACGGAATAATTCTTGAGTATCCGGAAAAATATGAGCGTGTAGGAAATTTTGACCTTGACGGATATATCACGTTTGAAGGCGATGATGTTGCAATAAGCGTATATGTCCCCGATATGGAAAACAACGATATTCTGACGGCTCAGGAGTACACCGAGAGCGTACTTGAGCTTACGGGAAGCCGTCCGGCAAAGTACGGAAAGTGCAGCGGATCAAAGGTTGTTTCAGAGGATGATGAAAGAGTCAGGGTTGACTTTATCGTCAAGGGCGTTGATGCCTTCTATCGCTTTGCTTATGAGGCTCCTGCGGAAGGATTTACAGAAGAAAATGAGGACTTTCAGTCTGTTATGAGCTCTATTCGTATTGATGACGGCATTTACAATAAGCTTACGCGTATGTCAAGCCGGTATACCGTGCTTTTGGAGTATGCAAAGAGCATGCAGTATATCACCGATGCAAACTATGCAAACCACTGCCTGAACACCTTTGAAATGTCAAAGGATGAGCGCCATAAGAATGATGCGCTCGCCACCTCTGCAAACATCCGCGCAGAGCTTATGAAGATTATAGAGCACGAGCGGGATGAGGATGAGGGATATGATTCGATGTGGGAAGAAATAACCACGGAAGCGCAGGAGGTAATTGATGCGTGTCTTCGTGCGGAAGAAGCAGTAAAGAGCGGAAACTATGAAGAAGCGCAGAGAATCGCGCGTATGGAGTTTTCGTACGACCTTTCCGATAAGTGCTCAAGGTTTATTGAGACGATAAACGCTGAAATTTCGGAGTATCGATAATTATTTCCAATTTGTTAAATTTATCCTTGAAATATTCTCCCGTATGCGTTATAATTAATTAACAACAATTTTCGACGCTATACGGGAGATTACATATGC
>JAFQGO010000028.1:0-7457 GCA_017398225.1 Oscillospiraceae bacterium
AGGATGCAAACGGCAAGCAGTACACGTTAAAAACCGATGCTTACGGCAATGCATCTCTTGACCTTGCGGACGGCGAGTATACCGTTGCTGCGATTGCAGACGGATATCAGGCGCGAAGCTTCAAGATAAAGCGCAGCGAGACAAACAATAACTTTACCGTATATCTTAACCGTGATGAGATTATAAAAGTAACCTCCACCGTCAAGGAAATGACGAAGCAGGAAATCATAGATGCCGGTATCAGCGTTGATGAGAACAGACATGTATACAACTGCTCCGCGGTTCTCACCTTTATGCCGGATGTTGTTATAAACTACATCTATTCAGACGACGGCAAGGTGCTTAAGGGCGAGACGGTAACACGCGGAAACACTGCCGTAACGCCGGTTGCAAGGGATATTTTCCTTATTGTAAAATCAAGCACGGCATGGCTTAAAGAAATTTTTGAGGTACAGCTTGTCTGTGATAATACATCGGCGGTTGAGACAATCGAAAGCCTTACCGCGAATATGACAATTCCGGACGGACTTTCCCTTGCGATAATGGCAGAGGGTGAGCAGAGCGAGAACGTAGTACTTGGTGATGTTGCACCGAAGGGAAATGCAACGCACAAGTGGTATATTTGCGGAGATGCGAAGGGCGAATATAAGCTTTCCGGTGCGCTTAACGGCACACGCGTTGGCGGCGGCATATCCGAGGACATCAATCTCGGCTTCAGTATCGAAGAGCCTATAACCGTTCTTGCGGGAAGCGCGATGGAGCTTACGATTGAGGCAGAGACTCATGCTGTTGCAGGTCAACCTTACAGAATGAGGTACAGCCTCGAAAACGTATCTGACAAAACACTTTATGACCTTTCGTTCACTGTTTTCGGTGGCAAGTTCTTTGAGGATTATAATGTAACAGCGATAGAATATGCCCGTGAATACGGTCCGGACGCATTGACAGATGAGAACCTCGACGGCGAAGGCTTCCTCTTTGAAACAGAAGAATTCAAGCCGGGAGAGAAGGTTTCCGGCGTATTTACGATAGAGTTCGGAGAAGGGCTCGATCTTTCAGAAGGACAGGGCTGGAGACTTGTAGATGCATTCACAGTAACAGGTGCGGGAAGTACAACTGAAATTCCGACCGAGTTTATATGGCACAGCGTTCTCCCGGTGCATAACTGGAACGAGGGCGAGGTTACAAAGGCGCCGACGTGCACAGAGTCGGGGGTTATGACTTACACCTGCAGTGATGTAAACTGCGACATCAAGACATACACAGAAATTATCCCCGCAACAGGGCATGATATGAGTGATTACGTTACAACAGAGCCGACCTGCACCGGGGACGGCACAAAGGTAAGCACATGTAAAAACAACTGTGGACACTCGGTAACCCTTACAATCGGAAAGCTCGGTCATGATATGGGCGATTGGTCAACTACTGTTGAACCGGATTGCGTGAACACCGGAACAAAAAGGCGTGATTGCACACGTTGCGACTATTTTGAAACAGAAACGGTTAACTCTCTCGGTCATGACTGGAAAGCTGAGAAGGAAGAAGACAAGGCTCCGACCTGTACGGAAGCAGGCTTAAAGTCCATCCATTGCACGCGCTGTAAGGAGACAAAGGACGCAGAAGCAATCGACAAGCTCGGTCACGATATGGGTGACTGGGTGACAACCGTAGAACCGGGATGTGAAAGTACCGGAACAAAGAGACGTGACTGCTCACGCTGCGACCATTTTGAAACAGAGCAAATTCCTGCAACAGACCATAAGTGGGATGAAGGTAAGGTGACAATACCTCCGACTGCAGAGAAAGAGGGCGAGCGTACCTACACCTGTGAAAACGGCTGTGGAAAGACAAAGACGGAGGCTATTCCGAAGCTCGTTCCGCAGGAGGTTTCCTTCCTGTTCCCGGAAATGACGATTACATACGGTGATGAAAAGGCACATTTCAACGAAGCGTATAATGATTCGCCCGACGGCGGCGCAATTTCCTACACAAGCAGCGATGAAAGCGTTGCTATAGTCGAAGCAGACGGCAAGGTAACAATTGTCGGTGCAGGTGAGACGACTATCACTGCAACTGCCGCGGCGACAGAGAAGTATATCGAGACCTCTGCAAGCTACAGGCTTGTTGTAGAAAAGGCAGCTCTTACCGTAAAGCCAAAGACGGTTGAAATCTTCTACGGCGAGACTGCGGCGTTCTCCGAGGTTGAGGGCGAGGGATTTGTTCTCGGCGAGGACGTAAGCGTGCTTACGGGCGATGCAGTTTTCGCAACAGAATATAAGGCGTTTGACAGTGTCGGCGAGTATCCGGTAACGGTATCCGGTATCACGGCAAAGAACTATGAAATCACCTTTGCTCCGGGCGTTCTCAATGTCAAGAAGGCAGAAAAGTACGAAATTGTGCTTTCAATGCTCACTTACAGAAAGGGCGATAAGATAGAAGTTAAGGCGGAAATCACCCCGAAGGATGAGACAGCAGAAATAAAGCTTGAGTACAGTGCAGACGGAAAAGAATGGACGGAAACAGCTCCGGAGGAAATAGGAAAATATAAGGTTCGCGCTTCGCTTGTGAAGAGTGATAATATTGCAGTTCCTGAGACTCCGGCTTACACCGAAGCAGAGCTTGAGATAAAAGCAGGTGCCATGATCACCGTTGGTGAAGAAGGCGGACTCGGTATCGGTATGGAGACCGATGAGGAAAAAGGCACTGTTGAGTTTATAGCAGACGATGAGACTGTACAAACGGTAATTGATAACGTTCCGTCCACAGGTGAGGTTGTAATTGATGCAACCGGCGCAACGGATGGCATAAACACTCTCGTTCTTCCGCAAAATATCGTTAAGGCGCTTGATGAGAGCGACAAGGTTGACAGCTTCACCGTTATTGCAGACGATGCGGAAATCACGATGGATGCGGATGTTCTTTCAACCGCCGCAAAGGAAATGGAAGAGAAGTCAACGGTTTCCGTAAAGATTGATGCGGTTGAAAAGAGCGAGCTTAACGATAGACAGCAGGCGGCGCTTGATGCAATCTCTGCAGAGGCGCATGTAATCCAGCTCAACCTTGTTGTAACGAACTATGATGAGAGCGGTAATCCGACAAGCGAGGATATACATGAGCTTCGCGGCAAGGTAGACATCAAGGCAAAATACGACCTTCCTGATAATATGGACGGCAAGAGAATTGTTGTCTGCTATGTCTCTGATAATGGCACGGTAACGTATAAGCGTGCAGAGTATAAGGACGGATTTGTTCACTTCACAACCGACCACTTCTCATACTATGCCATTATGGCAACCGAGTGCCCACACGACTGGGACAACGGAGAAATTATTACTCCCGCAACAACCACATCTGAAGGTATTATACGATACACCTGCTTGCTTTGTGATGACACAAAGGATGAAGCTATCCCGAAAAAGACCGTAACATCCGGAAACGGCGGCGGTCTTGCGGCAGGCGGAGATAAGACGACTGACGGTGCAGATAAGCTCGGCAACGAGGATGAAAAGAAAGAGAATGCAGATGTAAGCTCCGATGCTCCTGCTGTTTCCGCACCGGAATTTGCTGACCTTGGTGCTCACGCCTGGGCAGCTGATGCAATAGGTGCACTTGCAGAAGCCGGAATTATAAAGGGAACAAGCGAAAATACGTTCTCACCGGCAGCAAACATCACCCGTGCAGACTTTGCAATTTTACTTGTCCGTGCATTTAATCTCACAAGTGACAATACAGCGAATTTTGCAGACGTATCTGCAAACGATTATTTCGCAGCCGAGCTTGCAATAGCACGCAACACTGGCATTGTCGGTGGCATCGGCGGAAATAAGTTTGCTCCGCGCAACGCAATCACACGTCAGGATATGATGACGATTGTGTATCGTGCATTGAAGAATGCAAAGGTCGATGGAATAGTAGCTCCGGAAATGACGGATGAGGTTGCACTTTCGAAGACGTATACCGACTTCACGCTTGTTTCCGATTATGCAAAGGATGCAGTTTCTGTTCTTTCACATATGCATTTTGTAAACGGCAAGAACGGACGCATTGCGCCGAATGAGTATACAACCCGCGCAGAAGTAGCAGTGCTGCTGCAGAGAATACTGGAATATGTAAAGTAAAATAAATACATAAAACAGGCACCCGCCGCGGAATTTCCGCGGCGGGTGTAATTTGTAGTGCGAAATGTTATTTGTTTTTTCTTTCGTTTATGGCTTTTGCATACTCAAGCAATTGTTTTCGGGATGAAACACCAAGCTTGCCATAAAGGTTTTTATTATGAAATTTCAGTGTGTTTTCCCCTATGTTCATTTCCTGCAGAACCTCTTTGGTGGTCTTTCCTGCAAGATAGCAATTATAAATTGCGAGTTCGGAAGGGGTCAGGCGCGGGAGCTGCTCAACAATAAATTCACAATGCCGGATAAACTCCGGAGAATCCTTTTGCAAAGTAGTCACGCCTGTTTTAGGGGTGAGAAGTATCTTTGCACGAAGATCGGAAACAAGAACCTCCTGATGCTGAATCATCAGATAAGCACTTATCAGGAACAGCTCGGTTATTATGTATGAAACAGACAAAAATTCAAAATTAATCCGAACAAGCTGCTCAAGCAGCCAAACGCAGATATTCACAAAGACTGCAACGATAAGAATGGCGGCGTGGGCAACAGATTCAAGCTTTTTTCTTGCTATTGCATGTATTATCGTTGAAATCATAATAATGAAATAGCCCATCAGATAGAAGAGGTATAAGCAGTGCCAGGAGCCATACTCTTTATTAAGCACGGCACCTCCGCTTACATTTTCAAGAGTGACGGATTTATAGTAAATATCAAGATATCCGGGACTTGCTGCAACAATAAAGACAATAACCGAAATTAAAGCAAGAATACAGGGTGTCCATTTTTTATAGCTGAGTCCGGAAATGTTCATAATTATCATAACCATCGACAAAGGCAGAAAAACGGAACCGAGATAGGCTATTCTGTTCGCCCAAAGAGCTATTTCCAATGTTTTGGAAACAGAGAGCAACAGGTATCCGATGTTCACGACAAATACCGAAGTAAAAAGAATGAAAAACCATATTTCCTTCTTTTTAATCAGACAAAGATACCCAATCAGCATAAGCAACGACAAAAAGCATGTTGCCATATAGACGGTAGAGATGCTTGTTGATTTATAGCCTATAGAGCTACAACCGGATAGCAGTAACAGCGCAAACGGTATCAACGAAGCAACTGAACATATTTTTTTCATACAACATCCCCTCAATAGCTTTTGATAAGCTGTAACAGTCCTGTTTTCGCAAATCCCACACTTTCCCCCACACTTTTAAAAGAAAAATCCGGATTTCCCACACTTAATTTTTTAAAAAGTGTGGGGACTTTTTACGAGCTTAATATTATAATTTAATTGCAAGTCAAGTAAGGAGGGTATAAGTAGCTTGCCGATGTTTTGAGATTTTCACGGTGCTCCCCCTATATACAGTGATTAACACTGCTGGATATAACATTCTGCCGACGCGCCAACGAAAACAGATGTCGCCCTTGAAATCTTATTTATATTTTATCACAAAAAGATGCTTCGGTCAATCTTTTGGGAAAACTTTCAATCAAAAGCCGAAAGAGCGGTACCGTTCTTTCGGCTTTTGTGCCATTAACGGCTACGGTGCAAAGCAACACCCTGTATCTGTGTAATTTAATTATGAAATGGGGAAGAAGTATGGATACAATTCAAAACTATAAATGCCCTTGTTGTACGGCTCCTCTTGTGTTTGATGCCGAAACGCAGAATTTAATATGTGAGTCTTGCGACAATACATTTCCGCTTGAAACCTTACGGCAGATGGAAGAAGGAAATGATGCCTCCGGCGGTACCTCAAAATATGATTGGGAAACCTATACGCCGAGAGATTATGAGGATACAAACGAGGTTACGCTTTCAAACTATTCCTGTCCGTCCTGCGGAGCGGAAATTTCGGGAGATGACACTCTCGGTTCAACCATTTGCCCATATTGCGGCAATTCAACAATTGTAAAGGGGCAGTTTGAAGGGACGCTCAAGCCTGATTACATAATTCCGTTTAAGCTGAATAAAAAAGCTGCAATGGAAGCTTTTGAAGGAGATTTCAAAAACGCACCGTTTTTGCCCGACAGCTTTAAAAACAAGAAGAAAATTGAAGAGATGGCGGGCGTGTATGTTCCGTTCTGGATGTTTGACTGTGACTGTGATGCGGCAGTCAGCTACAATGCAGAAAAGGTAACGGCGTGGAGCGATGCAAATTACAACTACACAAAAACAGACTATTTCAGGTTGTTCAGAAGCGGAAGCGTTGGCTTTGCCAATATTCCGGTAGATGCCTCGCAGAAAACAGATGACGCTTATATGGAAGCGATAGAACCGTACAACTATGATGATGCAGTCGTATTTAACGGAGCGTATCTTTCGGGATATTTAGCTGACAAATATGATGTATCGGCAGAGGAAAGCATTGACCGAGCCAATGAACGTGTAAAAAACTCCACCATTGAAGCATTCAACGATACTACCAATCGATATACGACAGTTATTCCTGAAAATTCAAGGGTCAGCTTTTCCAACGGTAAGATAAGATACTCTCTGCTTCCGGTATGGATGCTCAATATTAAGTATATGGATAAAATGTATAAGTTTATGGTAAACGGGCAGACAGGGAAGGTCGTCGGCGAATATCCTGTTGACAACGGGAAAAAGTGGAAGTATTTCGGAAAGATTGCAGGAATTGGCTACATAGTGGCTGCTGTTGTTGCATATATGCTTCTGCATTAGGGGGGATAATTATGAAAAAAATTTTTTCTCGCATATTTTTACTGCTGATTTCCTTAACGCTTGTTGTTCCTGCCTTTGCAGAGTTTGAAAATCCGCCGATTGTAGATGAGGCGGGATATCTTATGCAGTCGGAGCTTACAGAGCTTTCGGAAAAGCTTGACCTTGTCCGTGAAAAATACAGCTTTGAAGTGGCAATTTATACCGAAAGCGATATGACAAGCGATACAGCCGAAGCGAGCGCAGATGATATTTACGATTACAGTGGCTACGGCGCGGGCGAAAATGATGACGGCATTATGCTTTACATTTGCTCGGACACCCGTGAATATCATTTCACAACGCACGGCAAGGGGCGTGAGTTTTTCAATTCAAACGGACTTGTATATCTGGAAAGTAAAGTTGTTCCGCATCTTTCGGAAAATGATTATTATGAGGCTTTTGAAGCATATATAGAAGCCTCCGAAGAGCTTTTGGAAATGGCAAAAGCCGGAACGCCTTACAACAAAAAGAACTATAGCATAAAATACATAATCACCGTTATTGTTCTGTGCCTTTTAATTCCGCTGTTGGTTGCGTTTCTTAAGATGAAAAAGAAGCTCAATAAAATGAAAACAGCAAGAGAAAATGATTATGCGGCAAACTATGTAAAGCCC
>JAFQGO010000029.1:0-9111 GCA_017398225.1 Oscillospiraceae bacterium
GGGTGCAGAAGGAGGAAACCTTGCATCCCAGCTTATCGACGAGATAGATCGTGATGGTTTTGGTAACGAGGCGGCACCGAACTATAACTTTACGTGGATAACAAATATGATGGGTATGGCAGATGCCATGGCAATGTATAAGGGCGAGAAGGATTACAGTCCATACAGTCACCCGAAATTTGCTAAGATGTATGATGCGGTAACGCGCGTTGTTCTTACGGAATCTCACCATGCACAGATAGGTGACTCGGGCGGTGTTGCGTCGCTTGACTATAAAGCAACAGATGACGTGATGCTCACAGGGTTGTTGAATCTGGTGAACACACCATACGCCAAGCCGATTGCGCAGTATCTCTATATAAAAAACGGATACAGTGCTGATGGACTTCACTACGGGATAATGGACAAAGATCCCGAAAGCGCCGAGCAGGATATTCTCGAGCTTATTGATGAAACTCCAAAAACAAAGAGTGAGATGCTTACGGGATATGGATTTGCAATTCTGCGTGACGGTCAGAACCACAAGTCCGCGAATGAACAGACCGCAAACAATAATCTCCGCGATTTCTGGATTTCCTTCGGAAGAACAGATGCCGCACATTCTCATAACGACGCACTTAATCTCGGTATGGAAGCGTATGGATTAAACTTAGCACCCGATCTCGGATATCCTGAGAATACGGGTATGGACCCTCAGAGAATGCAGTGGATAAACCAAAGCCTTTCTCATAATACGGTTACGGTGGACGAGTCGGGGCAGGAGGATGTGCTCCACGGCTTCCCGCTTCATTACGATATAACCGATGAAGTCAAGGTTATGGATATTGATGCCCAAAAGGCAAATCCGCAAACAGAGAACTTCAGAAGAACCGTTGTTATGGTCAATGTTGATGACGATGTTTCTTACGGTGTTGATTTCTTCCGTGTGACGGGCGGAAATGTACATACTTACAGTTTCCACAGCCAGGCGGAGAATGCATATGCAGTTGAAGGGCTTGCAATGGTGCAGGATGAGATTGTACAAGACGAAAACGGTAATGATATCATAGGCTCATATGCTGGGGCTGATGTGCCTTACGGAAAAGACCCCGATACGCAGCCTGAGTGGAGTTATGTAACGCGGTATCCGAGAGGTTATACATGGCTTCGCAATGTGCGACGCGATGCCGAACCTGAAAGTGAAAGCTTCGCGGTAGAATTTGATGTTCAGGACTATCGTAAGGCGGTGAAAAACGGGAATGATATAACGCTTCGTATGACGCAAATGAACAATTTTATTCCGGATGAGGTGGCTATTGCCGCAGGTGCGGTTCCAAGAAAAAATGAGAATAAGGTTATGCCGGAAACGCTGGATTATGTTCTTGTTCAGCGACGGGATGAAAACGAAGAGCTTGACAGTTTGTTCACCACAGTTTTTGAGCCGTATCGTGGCGAACGCTATTTAAGCTCAATCACTCAGGTGCAGGTAAGTGGAAATGTGCCTGAGGGCGAGGCGGTCTGTGCTATAAAAACTGTATATGCGGACAGAGACAGAACGGATTATATTATATACGCGACAAATAATTCTGAGACATACACGGTTTCGGATAAGGGCGAGGAAATATTCAGTTTTCGCGGCTTTGTGGGAGTGTACAGCATAAATTCCAAAGGAGCAGTGCTTTATTCCTATGTACACGACGGTGATATAATCGGAGAAGAAACAGCGGATGAAAAAGCATATTCAGGAACAGTACATTCATTCCAAAAGGAACTTTCATCGAATAATTTCATTGATGTCGATATGAAGTGTGATGATATCGCATCGCTTGCGGGTAAATACATATTTATAGAGAATGACGGCGTACAGAATGCTGTATATAAAATTGAGACTGCCACCGACAATCTTGAGGAAGCTGCAGGGCTTGAAGAGGGTAAAATTCGTCTGGATATCGGCACGGTTACGCTTATACGAGGACATAAGGATATAAAGGATGCAAATTCGGGATATATTTATAATATAAAGGAAAAACAGAATTTCTGTATTCCGTTATCACATGTTTCGGATGATGCTCCGGTATTCGTTTCGGCGGAGGATAAGATTTCAACGAGCGCCGGAAGCTCAGTGAACGTACCGATCAGTGCAGAGAGTCCGATTACTGACAATGCACCGAAAATTACTTATGTCGGAACAACACTCCCGCGCGGTGCTTCCGTCAATGCTGAAACAGGTGTGTTTACATGGAAACCGGATGCATCTCAGGTTGGCGACAACCACGTTGCAATAACAGCACGAGACAGTGACGGTCGCGAAAGTACACTTCACTTTACGGTAACTGTTTACGGTTCAACTACCGGTAAACCGGATAATGACAATACAGATGTTCCGTCAACAGACAGTTCGGAATCATCTGCCGGTGGAGGCGGCGGTGGAGGTGCCGCCCCGGATTCCACCCAAAATGATACGGGCAACGGTGCAAGCGGAGAGAATGAAGAAAATAACGAAGATTCAGGAAACACTGATAACACGGGCACGGAAAACGGAACTCTTCGCTTCACCGATCTCGAAAGCCATACTTGGGCAAAAGAGGCAATAAACTCTCTTGCGGCAGACGGCATAATCCGCGGAACAAGCGAAACAACCTTCTCGCCGGCAAATAACATCACCCGTGCGGATTTTGCTTTGCTTCTCGTCCGTGCATTCAAGCTTGAGAGCGACAGCACCGAAAACTTTGCAGATGTATCGGCAGATGACTACTTCGCACATGAGCTTGCAATAGCACGAAATACAGGTCTTGTAAACGGCATCGGTGATAACAAATTCGACCCGCGAAACCACATCACCCGCCAGGATATGATGGTTATAGTTCACCGCGCACTGCAGAGCCAAAGCCTTCTCCTTGAGGAGAAGGGGGACCGCCGGATGACGGTGGATGAGGTGTTATCGCAATACCCCGACTACTCCACCGTTGCACCTTACGCCCGCGAAGCCGTCAGCGCACTTGCCACTGCAGGTCTTGTCAACGGCAAGAACAACAAAATCGCACCAAACGAATACACAACACGTGCTGAGGTTGCAGTTCTTATCAAAAGAGTACTTGATTACACAAAATAGTTGCACAAAAAAATTTATGGGATGCGCCTGGTTTGGCGCATCCCATAAATTTTTATTTCGCTGAAAGTGTAATCGGTGCGTTGATGCTCAATGTGATTTTGCCGTCAGCTACACTATAAGCTTTACCGTCATTATCGCGGAAAGAAAGGTGTTTCTGCGTTGCAGGAAGCTCAAGAGTTACCTCTCCCGCAAAGTCCGGACGGATGTTGATCTTTACAACCTCGCTGTCCTCCCACTCGATATCAAGCTCATATCCGCCGCGGGCGCGGAGTCCGCGGAAGGAACCGTCCTTCCATACATCCGGAAGTGCGGGAATGAGAGATATTACACCCTCGTGACTTTGAATCAGCGCTTCGCAAACACCGGAAACGAAGGACACATTTCCGTCTATCTGCCAGCATTTAGCAGAGATATCCCAGAGGTTGGGGCTTGAGCAGTTCCAAAGGAAATTGAGAACCATATCGTAAAGGAGATTTCCTTCATTAAGGCGTGCAAGGTGTCCCATAATCCAGCCAAGACTCCAGCCTATGTTGAGAGCACTGTATCCGCTTGGGTTGTTTCCGCCATAAATTCTGCCGTGGATGGTCTTGCGGATTGCCTCGCGAAGCTCGGGTGTGGCTTTTCCGATTGCCGTATCGGGGTAGTGCGCAAAGGAATGAGAAATGTGGTAATGTCCTTTTTCTGTCTCCTCATAGTCTTCTGTCCATTCCTGAATACGTCCGGAGCTTGATACCTTGAACGGAGGGAGACGTTTATATGCGTTTTCGATTTCTGCGACGGTGCTGTCTGAAATCCCAAGAGCCTTCGATGCATCTAAGAAATTGCGGAAGAGACCGCCGATGATGCCGACATCCATAGTCGAGCTGAGTGTTAAGTAGCAGGCGTAGTTCTCGCCGTTTTCATCCTTTACCCAGTAGCGGTTTTCTGGACTTGTGGACGGGCCGTAAACGAGATATCCGTCCTTGTTTTCAACCATTGTATCAACAAAGAAGATTGCTGCCTCGCGAAGGAAATCATATGCCTCATTTTTGAGAAATTCCTTGTCCTTCGTGAAGAGATAATGCTCCCACATATGGTATGAAAGCCAGCTTGCGCCGTGCGGCCATATGCCCCAGAGTCCGTCTGCGGGAGTTGTGAATTTATAAATATCGCTTAAATGGTGGACAACGCAGCCACGTGCCTTGTAGCCGATTTTTGCGGTTTCCTTTCCGGACTCAAAGAGATATTCGTTCATATAGTCAAAGAGCGCGGTATGGCAGTCGGAAAGGTTTGCAATCTCTGCCGGCCAGTAGTTCGCCTGAAGGTTTATGTTTGTGTGGTAGTCTGCGCTCCATTCGTTGCCGAGACCTTTCACCCACAATCCCTGCAGATTTGCCGGCAGGCATCCCGCTCGGGAGGAGGATGCGAGAATGTATCTGCCAAACTGCCACTGAAGCATAATAAGCCCGCCGTCCATAGAATGATTGAATTTAAGAATACGGAAACGGTCGTGCATTGAAACATCTTCAAGCTCCTCGACGACAGGAAGGCAAATCTCGGCGCGGGACATAATCGCGGAGAAATCCTCAACGTGACGTGAAAGAATTTCCTCATAGCTTCTGCCTTCGGGCAGGACTGCGGCAGCTTCAAACTGATCACCGAAGCGGAATTCCGTCGTGATATTTATGTAAATTGTAAAGCTCTGCGTATCCGATACGGATATAACGCCGTTTTCGCACTTTACCGCGCCGTCGGTGACAACGCGGGCGCGCACACAGAATTTATGCTCACCGAAAACGGTTTTGCAAACTGCGAAAAGTTCATTTCCGGAAGCGTTTATGGAAAGCGTTTTCTCGCGCTCATAGGAAATTTCGGCATTTATCGGTGCACAGGATGAGGTGACTCTGTAGGCAATGACATTATCGGGATGCGACGTAAAGCACTCGCGTGTGTAATGCGAGCCGCTCTTGTCATATTCAATCTTTGCAACTCCGCGCACAAGGTCGAGTGTGCGGGAGTAGTTGCGGCACGATGCGTTTTCGTGAAGAGAAATCTTAAGCTGTCCTGCCGTTTCGTATGAGCGTATGCGCGTAAAGCAGTCCTTGAGGAACTCTTTAGCAAGCTTGTCGCCCTCTGCCTCTCTGCCGTCAACGAAAAGCTGACGGACAATGCCAAGCTTTTCACTCATATCCGGGTTTGCGGTTACGGCAGGTGCTGATGACCAGACGGTTTCCTCGTTAAGGTAAAGAACTTCTTCGTCTGTGTATCCCATAACGGTTGCGCCCATTCTCCCGTTTCCGACGGGAAAGCTGTCTTCCCAGACTTTTGTCGGGATATTATCAAAAATTTTGTATTCTCGCATATCTTTATTCCTCCGAAAATATTATACCTAAATGATATACGGAAGGTACGGAAAAGACAAGACAAAAGCTCTCTTTTTTTGGACAAATTACTGTGAAAACGAAGAATAATATTTTCTCTGCTTTTTATATTCAGTTGGAGTAATGCCGAGTGTATCGTAAAAAATTCTGTTGAAGTTGCGTATGCTTCCGAATCCGCTGAGATACGCAGTTTCCGTTATTGAAACATCGCAGTCACAGAGAAGCGAAACTGCTTTCTCAAGGCGAAGATTATTTACAAATTCGGTAAAAGACAACCCTGTGTACTCGCGGAGAACGGAGCTTAATGAAGCGGGATTTATGCCAAGGCTTGCCGCGGCGCTTTTCTGCGTTATTTTTTCGGTAAGGTTTGCGTGGATATACTCGGTTATAGAGCGCACCGTAACTTTTTTTGGATTGTTGCAGACGACGGTGCTGCAACCGGCAAGATATTCTCCGATGAGAGGGAAAAACAGACTCTTTGCGGACATTGCATCGGGCGATTTTTCCGCGTTCGGCGTTGCGTAACTGAGATAGTCCGAAAGGCATGGTGGGATACTGAACTTTCCCGACACAAGCTCGCCTGCACTGCGTTTATTAAAAAGCTCGTCTGAAAGGGAAGGATGGAACATATATACGCGCGCCCGTGCACCGTCTTTCGGCGAAAAAGCGTGCATTTCATAAGGAAGAATAAGAACTGCCTCACCTTCCTGCACAGATATTATCGTATCTCCTACCGTTACATCAATGCTCCCGCAGGACACAACGATTATTTCAAGCTCAGAATTGACATGCGGAGCACATTTTATCCCTAAAGGGCCCCTAAAAAGAATAAGTCTGTTCTTATCTGGCATACATTTCTCTCCCGTCTGTTCTGTGATTGCTAAAATTATATATTATTTGTCTTGAATTGTAAAGGACAAATAATGTAAAATTCAGGACAGGAGGAATGAAAAAATGTATTTGCTTTTGTTTGTTTCTGCACTGCTTATGACAGCGAACACGGCGCTTACAAAGCTTTTTCAGAAAACTACCCCGTCAGGTGTTTTCCATATGCTTGTATACAATCTCATAAACGCGGCTTTTGCGTGCGTTTTTTTCTGGGTGAGCGCAGGTTTCAAAATTAACATGAATATAGCAACTGTCATATACGCAGTCGTATATGCGCTCATCATATGCGTAAACCTGTCTGCGCAGATTTTTGCGTTTTCGCGTGCACCTGTTTCCGTTGTAACGCTTATGACGATGGCGGGCGGGGTGCTTTTGCCGTCGGTTTTCGGCATAATGAGGTTCGGTGAAATGTTAACATTAAAGCTTGCCGTATCGTCCGTGCTGATAATAATTGCGGCAGTATTGCCTTTTGTCGGGAAAAAGGGTGAGAAAAAGGCTTTTTCTGCAAGTGCAGTTGCAATGTGTGCACTTATGTTTGTTTTAAGCGGACTTTCGGTGATTTTGCTTAAACTGTATGCATTAGATGCACGCGTGTGTAATTCGGAATCAATGTTTTTTCTTACAAACGCTGCAATAGTTGTAATCTGTATTGCTGTTCTTGCCGTAATGGGGATAAAAAGCGAGGAGAAAGGATTTTCGGGCAAGATACTCCGCGCTTATACCCCGCTTCAGGCTCTTAACATAGTGTCTAAAACGGCGCTTGCCAACATTGCATCGGTTCTGCAGGTGATAATCCTTGCTGAGATGGCGGCATCAACCTTTTCCGTGCTCAACAGCGCACTTACACTTCTGGGCGCAGGAATTGTGTCCGCTCTTTTCTTCCGCGAAAAACAGAGCGTGCCGTCTGTTGTGGCGCTTGTTCTTGCAATTCTTGCAATTGCGATTAATCCGACATAATTTTGTGACGATAAGTCGAAAAAAAGAGAAAAAATGTAGTTGAAATCCCTTTCGTTTGGTGATATTATTATATAGATATAATAGGCAGGAGGTATATTACATATGATAGATATGACCAAATGGGCAAAAATTGCCGCAGAAAACGTAAATAAAAGAGATATGGCACCCGGGCGTCTTTCCGGAAAAATTGCAATTGTAACTGGAAGCGCACAGGGCTTTGGAAAGGGCATCGCTGAAATCCTCTATGCAGAGGGAGCAAGCGTTGTTATCGCAGACCTTAATGACGCTCTTGCGGCTACTGTTGCGGAGAGCCTCGGGGAGCGCGCATACGCCGTAAAGGTGGATGTTTCCAATGAAGAAAGTGTTGCGGATATGGTTGCAAAAACCGTTGAACGCTTCGGTGGTCTTGACCTTCTTGTTTCCAACGCAGGCGTTCTCAAAGCAGGCTCGCTTACAGAGCTTGAAATGCGCGATTTTGAGTTTGTTACAAAGATTAATTACACTGCATTTTTCGCGTGCGTGAAGTACGCATCCGTGATTATGCGTGCACAGTTTGAAGCTGATAATAACTGGATGGGGGATATCGTCCAGATAAATTCGAAATCCGGACTTTCCGGAAGCAACAAAAACTTTGCGTATGCCGGCGGAAAGTTCGGCGGTATCGGTCTTGTTCAGAGCTTTGCAATGGAGCTTGCACCGATAAACGTAAAGGTGAATGCAATCTGCCCCGGAAACTACTATGACGGTCCGCTCTGGAGCGATCCCGAGCGCGGACTTTTTGTTCAGTATCTTAACGCAGGCAAAGTTCCGGGAGCTAAGACGATTGAGGATGTTAAGAAGTTCTATCTTTCAAAATCCCTCATTCAGCGCGGATGCCTGCCGTCGGACGTTGCAAAGGCGATTATGTATGCCGTAGAGCAGACCTTTGAGACAGGTCAGGCAATCCCGGTAACGGGCGGGCAGAATATGCTTCACTGAGGAGGCTGCTATGATTGATATTTCAGTTTTAAATAAGCTAAATGCGGAGGATGAGGCACAGCGCCTTGAAAATCTTCGCGCGGCGGTAGAATCTGCAGATTTTCCGCCGGTGGATGAGCGGATGATAAATAACCACATCCACACGTTTTATTCATTTTCGCCGTACAGTCCGTCTGCTGCGGTTTATGCCGCCAGAGCCGAAGGGCTTGTAACCTGCGGGATTGTAGACCACGACAGCATCGGCGGTGCACGTGAGTTTGCTAAGGCGGGCAAGATTGTCGGCATTCCCACAACCGTTGGGATTGAGGCGCGTGTATCTATGCGCGGAACTCCGTTTGAAAACGCAAGGACAAACAACCCTGACCAGATTGGCGTGTCATATATGGTCATCCACGCTGTTCCGCACGATAAGATAGACGAGGTTCAAAGCTTTTTTGCTCCGCTCCGCGAAAAGCGCAACGAGCGCAACCGCAAGATGGTTGCAAAGATAAACGAGCTGTATGCACCGCAGGGTATATCGCTTGATTTTGACCGCGATGTACTTCCGCTTTCAAAGTTTGCGAGCGGCGGCAGCGTTACAGAACGCCATCTTATGTATGCTCTTGCCAAAAAGCTTTCCGACTCTGACGATATGTTTGAGATTTACGACCTTGTGGGAAGCCTTAAAAAAGAATGTATACCCAAGGTGTATATAGACGCTGATGAAGAATGCCCGAGCCTTTCGGAATTCTGCGGTCTTGCAAAGCGCGTGGGAGCGATTTGCGCATATGCGTATCTCGGCGATGTTACGGCATCCGTTACCGGAGATAAGCGCGCACAGACATTTGAGGATGCGTA
>JAFQGO010000030.1:0-3131 GCA_017398225.1 Oscillospiraceae bacterium
CTTCTTTGCAGAGTTTGCGTCTCTTTCAATGTTACCGATAAGCTCGCTGTATGTCTTGGTTGCGGTGTCAAAACCAAAAGAGCACTCAATGTCTTCATTCTTGAGGTCGCCATCAATGGTCTTCGGACAACCGATTACCTGTACTCCTGTGTTGTTTGCGGCAAAATACTCCGCAAGAACAGCAGCGTTGGTGTTGGAGTCGTCACCACCGATGATTACGATTGCCGTGATGCCGTGCTTTTTGCAGACATCAGAGACGATGGCAAACTGCTCGTTGGTTTCAAGCTTTGTTCTGCCGGAACCGATGATGTCAAAACCGCCGGTGTTTCTGTATTTGTTGATATATTCATCATCAAAGATTATATAATCGTCTTCGATAAGTCCGCTCGGGCCGCCCTTGAAGCCGTAAAGAACGTTCTCGGGATTGGTGGATTTAAGCGCATCATAGAGCCCGCAGATAACGTTGTGACCGCCCGGTGCCTGACCGCCGGAAAGGATAACGCCGACGACCTGGCGCCTGTCCTCAGAGGTGTTCTGGCCTTTCTTGAAAACTATTTCCTTCTTTCCGTAGGTGTTGGGGAAAAGTGCTGCGATTTTCTCGCAATCTGCAACGCTTTTTGTTTCCGCACCCTCCAAAACGCTGATTTCGGCGATGCCGCCGCGAAGCATCTGCGGAAGCTTCGGTGAATATTCATATCTTGCTTTCTGTAACGGTGAAATTTTCATCAGATATCTCTCCTGTCTGTTTATACATATGTTAGTATTGTAACACATTTTACCCGAATCGTAAAGATATATGTTCGAAAAAGAATTTTTCTGTATTGTGGAAATTTTTATGAAAACAGACGAAAGAGCATCGGTGAAGTTGCCCGATTTGTCACAAAGTCTGCTTGAATTGACATTTAATAAAGGAATATAATAAGAAAGAACCATAACAGGCGATTAAATCCACAAAAAATGTCCCGTGTTTTTAACAGGGAAAGAAACGGTGAGAAAGGAACATTCACAATGGAAAAGCTGGCAATTCACGGGGGAACACCCGTAAAAACAACTCCTTACGGAACGGCGAAGCGTTTCGGCAAGCAGGAACTTAAATATCTCGAAGAGGCACTTGAGCAAAACACCCTGTTCTACTGGAAGGGAAGCTTTGCAAAGCGCCTTTGCGCGAAGTTTGCAGAGCTTAACGGCGCAAAATTCTGCGCGGTAACAAGCTCCGGAACGAGTGCTATCCACACAGCCCTCGGCGCTTGCGGCGTAGGCCCCGGTGATGAGGTTATCACCTCTCCGATTACGGATATGGGAAGCGTTATCGGTATTCTTTATCAGAACGCAGTGCCGATATTTGCAGATCTTGATCCGAACTCATATAATATGACGGCAAAGTCTGTAGAGGAAAAAATTACAGATAAAACGAAGGCAGTAGTGGTCGTTCACCTTGCCGGTAACGCCGCCGAGGTTGATGAAATCGTCAAGGTATGCCACGACAAAGGCATTTATGTAATCGAAGATTGTGCACAGTCTTACTGCTGTGAATATAAGGGGAAATACGTCGGTACATACGGGGATATCGGTTGCTTCTCGCTTAACGATTTTAAGCACATTTCCGCAGGTGACGGCGGTATGATTATTACCGATAATGAAGAGCTTTATCATAAGGCAGTTATGTTTGCCGATAAAAACTATAACCGCTTTGGTGCGGATGTTGTGCGCAACTCCCCGCATGTTGCACCGAACTACCGTATGAGCGAGCTTGTTGCGGCGGTAGGTCTTGCACAGGTTGAAAAGGTTGAGGATATCTGCAAAAAGCGCAATGCATACGGCGATGCGCTTACGGCAGGCATCCGTGATTTGCCCGGAATATATGTACCTAAGGTACACCCTGATTGCAAATCTTCCTACTGGTTCTATCTCATTACAGTTGATGAAAAAGAGCTTGGATGTACGCGTGAAGAGTTTGCGGCGGCGCTTCGTGCAGAGGGTGTTCAGGCAGGTGCCGGATATATTGCGCAGTGCGTTTATGAGATGGATATGTTTACACAGCAGACAGCCTTTGGTGAGATGAAGTGTCCGTTCTCCTGCCCGTATTACGGAAAGAAGGTTGAATATAAGACCGGTCTCTGCCCGAATGCAGAAAAAATTCTAAAAACCTGCATCCGTCTTGAATCCAAAGAATATTTTACGGAGCAGGATCTTCGTGAGACTATAGAGGCGATAAGAAAGGTTTCTGCATACTATCAGAGCGTTAAATAAGGACGGATTAAAATGAACATTAAAGAAAAACTCAAAATAATGCACGACAACCCTGTTGTCGCCTGGCACGAGCATTTCTGGAGCACCGGCGATTTCAAAACGCTCAATACCGCAGCTGCGGATGATATGATGCGTGTGTTTGACCTTATCGGCGTTGATAAGGTTGTAACATCGCTTCCGGTAAACACAATAAAGCGTTGCCCGCCCGAGGTTTTTGTCTCTGCAAACAATGTTACACATGAAGCTGTGAAGCGTTTCCCCGGCAGAGTTTACGGCATGGCGTATGCTCATCCCGGATACGCAAAAGAGGCAGTTGCGGAGATTGAGCGCTGCGTAAAGGAGCTTGGCTTTGTGGGCGTAAAGCTTTATTACGATTATTTTATGGATGATCCGGTCTATGCGCCGATAATTGAAAAGTGCATAGAGCTTGATATTCCGATACTTCAGCATTCAATGCATTTTATGGATGCACCGAACAAGGTGCGCCAGCCGCACGCAACCGATGGTGTGCATATGGCAAACGCCGCAAAGCGTTATCCCGAAGCAACTTTTGTTATGGGACATTTCACCATTGCCGAGTGGCAGTATTCATTAAAGGCAATTGCCGATTGCCCGAATGTGTATACCGATATGAGCGGAAGCGTTTATGACCGTCCGCAAATGGAGGAGGCTGTGAGGGTTCTCGGTGCCGGCAGGATTCTTTTCGGTACGGATAATTCTCCGTCCGCCTGTGCGGGAAAGCTCCTCGGTGCAAGAATCTCCGATGAGGACAAAAAGACGATTTTGCGTGGCACTGCATTTGAAAGATTTTTGAAAAGGAAGGGTGAGTGAGCTGTGTTTATTGATATCAATACATATGTAGGACACTGGCCGTTCCGCAA
>JAFQGO010000031.1:0-4771 GCA_017398225.1 Oscillospiraceae bacterium
GGCATCCGTTTTTTCTGAAGTCTTCTGGTATGTAACGGCATTCAACGCAATAAAAACGCTTGCCGTGAGCACCGTAACTGTTTTGCTTTACAAACGTCTTTCGGTGTTTATCAAGCGGATTACAGCTTAGTTGAAAACCATAAACTCCTCCACCCGATATGCGGATAGAGGAGTTTTCTTATTTCCGTTTTATATATCTCCGGAACTCCGAGCGGGAGCCATTGAAGATATTCATATCTATATGCTCTTCCTCGCCGTCATATCCGGGAAGGATTTCCGTGTGCGAATACTGCCAGAACGTCCACTCTCGCCCATCGGGCAAAGCCGGCTCCTTCACAAGGTCACACAGCCATATGTCACAGTCGCGATACTCTCCGGAAACATACAGCGAATACGCGCGGCGGTTGGTATAGATAATCGGATAAACTCCGTATTTATCATACAACATCTCAATCATCGTATCAAGTATCCCGCGAACATATGCTGCTGACGGCGGCTTGTCGTTATATTTCCCGTAAAGCTCAAGGTCAATAACGGGCGGGAGCGTTATTTTATCACCATCCACCGCCGAAATGAAGTTTTCCGCCTGAGCCTCGCCACTGCTTTCAAAGCTCATAAAATGATACGCACCTGCGGCAATGCCGGTATCCGCAATGTTTTCAATGTTATCCCGGAACATCTTGTCACGGAAGGTGCTTCCCTCAGTCGCTTTTATAAATGCAAAGTCAATATCGCTCTCTTCAATCTCATCCCAGTCGATATATCCCTGATATGAGGACACGTCAACACCGCGCACGGGAAAACGCTCCCGTGCGCGACTGCTTAAACGTATGGTTATTCCGCATATCGCCAGTGCAAAAAACAGCACGGCGATTATAATCCGCTGTGTCAGCTTATGTCTTTGCATTCTTTTCTCTTTTCATTCATATATTGCCGATAAACTTATCAAACGCCGCCATTCCTTTTTCATCACGTGAGAACACGCCCGCGCACGCAAGAACCTCGGCAAAAACCTTGCCTATTTCCTGCTTGAAGTATTCAAGGAAGCTCATATCCGCAGGCTTTTCCGGCAATATCTCCCGCGCCCACGCGGCGTGCTTTTCAATCTCTTCACACTCCGAGAAATCGCGCCCCGCCTTTGCATACTCGCACATAAGACCAATCTCCTTTTTCAGGCGTGACGGAAGCACGGCAAGCCCCATCACCTCAATAAGCCCTATGTTCTCGCGCTTTATATGGTGAAGCTCTTTATGCGGGTGATAAACCCCGAGCGGATGCTCGTCGTTTGTGATGTTGTTGCGCAAAACAAGATCAAGCTCATACATCTCACCGCGCCGCCTTGCAATCGGCGTTATTGTGTTGTGCGGAACATTATCCGTATACGCAAATATATACGCCTCTTCGTCAGTATATTCACGCCACGCACCGAGTATGCGCGCGGCAAGAGCAAAGATTCTCTCTTTATCCGCGCAGGCAAGGCGGATAACCGACATCGGCCACTTTACGCGCCCGACCGTTACATCCTCAAAACCCGGCACGGTGTACTCCTTTTCCACGGGTGCGCGCTCCATCGCAAAGGTATAGCGTCCACCCTGAAAATGCTCGTGGGAAAGGATTGAACCTCCGACAATCGGGAGATCCGCATTTGAGCCGATGAAATAATGCGGGAAAACATCAATAAAGGACAGAAGCTTCGGAAAAACCGCATCGTCAATCTTCATCGGAACGTGGGCAGAATTCAGCGCAATGCAATGCTCGTTATAGTAAACATACGGTGAATACTGAAACTTCCAAAGCTCGCCGTTTACCTCTATCGGCACGATCCTGTGGTTCTGCCTTGCGGGAAAATCAAGCCTTCCGGCATAGCCCTCGCTCTCTGCACACAGCGCACACGCGGGATATCCGGCTTTGGGCGCATTTTTTGCCGCGGCAATGGCGCGCGGGTCCTTTTCCGGCTTTGCAAGGTTTATCGTTATGTCAAGCGTGCCATACTCTGTCTCCGCTGTCCACTTCATATCCCGCGCTATTCTGTAACGCCGGATATAATCGGTATCCTGAGAAAAATTATAATACCAGTCGGTCGCGCACTCCGGACTTTCAAGATACATCTCGCAAAACTTTGAAACAACCTCCGACGGCCGTGGCGTAAGCACGCCCATTATGCGCGTGTCGAAAAGGTCGCGCTCGGTCTGCGTATCCTCTATTATCCCTTTGCTTGCGGCATAATCACACAGCGAGGTAAGAATTTCTTCAAGCTCTTTTTCCGCCGCTTCCGCTTCTTTAAATTCCGAAAGCCCGAGAATATCAATCAGTTGATTTTTTATATACGTTTCATCAAGCGGTGAAATAAGCTCCCGCTCCATGGCATATAAAACCAGCGCATTTATATCAGAATATACACTCATTAATCTCCAATTCCTCATTTCTCATTGCCTGAACTCTGTTCAGGCGTTATTATATCCCTCCGGATGCGTTTTGTGCCAGTTCCACGCAGAGCCGACAATCTCATCAAGGTCGGCGTGCTTCGGGTTCCACCCGAGAATCTTGCGTGCCTTATCACTTGATGCGATAAGCCGTGCCGGATCTCCCGCGCGGCGCGGGGAAACAATCTCCGGTATCGGATGCCCCGTAACGCGGCGTGCACTCTCGATAACCTCGCGCACGGTGAAGCCCACGCCGTTGCCGAGGTTGAAAATATCGCTTTTTCCCCCGTTTTCAAGATACTCAACGGCAAGTATATGAGCATCGGACAAGTCCGTAACGTGGATGTAATCGCGCACGCACGTTCCGTCCTTCGTGTCATAATCGTCACCGAAAACATATATCGCCTCTCGCTTTCCGTTGGGCACCTGAAGAATAAGCGGAATGAGGTGTGACTCCGGATTGTGCGCCTCTCCGATATTACCGCTCGCGTCCGCACCGCAGGCGTTGAAATAGCGGAGCGACACAAAGCGTATGCCGTGGGCATTGCCCGCCCACTTGAACATCTTCTCCATCGCAAGCTTCGTCTCTCCATACGGATTTGTCGGGCACGTTCTGTCATCCTCGAGAATCGGCACCCTTTCCGGCTCACCGTAGGTTGCCGCAGTGGATGAGAACACAATCTTGTCAATTCCCGCCTCGACCATAACCTCGAGCAGGGTTATTGCCCCGCCGACGTTGTTGTTATAGTATTTCAGCGGGTCTGTCACGCTCTCGCCCACAAGCGAGCATGCGGCAAAGTGAATTACGGCATCAAAGCCCGCACCGCAGAAAGCACCTCTCAAAAACTCCTTATCCCGGATATCTCCCTTTAAAAACTCCGCACCCTCATGAACAGATGCGAGATATCCCGTTTGAAGGTTATCTATAACCGTTACCGCGTGGCCGCGCTCAACAAGCCCGCGGACAGTGTGCGAGCCGATATACCCCGCACCGCCAAGCACTGCAATTTTCATATTTACAACCATTCCTTTCCTAATCTCTTCTCTCTTTACTGTTACCTTATTTTCATTCCACCGTATTTACGAACGGTGAGAACCGTATACATATCTTTTCCTATCATATTATCAACGCCCGCACAAAAGCTCTCCGTCATATCACACGGCACAAATGCCTCAAGCGTGCCGCCGAAGCCGCCGCCCTGAATACGCACTGCACCGCGTCCGGAAAGAAGCTTTTCGCACACGGCAAGCGCATATGCCATTGCCTGATCGCGAACGCTTCCTGATACATAGATGTTCTGCAGGTATTTAAACGACGAGTTGCCTGACTCCGAAACAAGCTTTAAAAACCCCTCAAAGTCGCCGTTGCGCAAACATTCTGCCTCACGCACGGCACGCAGATTTTCCGCAAAAAAGTGCACCGCGCGCAGTATTGCACGGTCGCCCGCATCACGCCTTATTTCTGCAATGCGCGAATAAAACTCACTCTCCGCAACCTCAGAAAGAACTTCCTTTCCGAAAAGCTTTGCAACGCTTTTCATCTCTGCGGGAATGCTTGCATATTCCGCCGTAAGGTCAGCATGATCCGCACCCGCATCAACTATAACAAGGTCATAGCCGTGAGCTTTGAGATCACATTCTATCTTTTCTATTTTAGCAGGACTTTCGCCAAAGTCAATCGCGACTATGCCGCCGACGGAGCTTGCCGTCTGGTCCATAAGCCCGCTCGGCTTTCCGAAATGCACCGTCTCCGCATACTGCCCTATCTCGGCAATCTCCACAGCATCAAATCCCGCACCGCAAAGATCCGAAAGCGCCGTTGCAACAAGCACCTCAAACGCCGCGGAGCTTGAAAGCCCGGACCCGCGCAGAACATCTGATACGATATACATATCCGCACCGCAGACATCCTTCCCGCGCTTTGAAAACGCATCGGCAACACCGCGGACAAGTGCGGAGGTTGTGTTTTTGTCCTCTTCACGCACCGATAAATCCGCAAGGTCAATCTCGATTAACGGATATCCCTCGCTCTTAACACGGATAAGCGCTTCTCCGTTTTTTGCCGCCGTAGCGCGCATATCGAGGTTCACCCCTGCCGCAAGCACGCACCCGCGCTGATGGTCGGTATGATTGCCACCAAGTTCAACGCGTCCCGGCGCACTGTACACGGAAACACCGTCGCGCTTTCCGAACAACTCATAAAAAGAATCAATAAGCTTTTCCATAAATTCACCGCCGTATAGTAATGTATTATCTATTGTATACCATAACAGGCAATTTATAAATAGCAAAAGGTAACGCTTTTTATGTCATTTTGTCACTTGCAATGCATATATTTTTCTGCATCA
>JAFQGO010000032.1:0-15901 GCA_017398225.1 Oscillospiraceae bacterium
GTTTTTACGAAATATATAGGATTGACCCCAAGCGAGATCAGAGCTTCAAGATATTCAGAATTAAATCCGGAGGCTAAAATCCCGACATACAAACGCTTTGAATGGATAAACGAGCTGTAACATGTACAAAAAACTCTGTGCGGAACAGGCAATCATAATTAAAGGCAGTATATTTTTTTACAGTTTGGGTATAGTTTACAATACAGTTGCGATGAAAACAGCATTCAACAGTTGATTTAATCGAAATATTGTGTTATACTTTAATAAATGAGAGGAGAGTTTATTCTATGTATATCAACAGAACTGTAGAAAACGCAATACTCGCTGCAGGAGAATCCTTTCCTTGCGTAGTAGTTTACGGACCGAGACAGGTTGGTAAATCCACCACTATCGACCACTTATTCGGTGCTAAATACAAAAGAATAACCCTTGATGACGGTGATGACCGCGCCCTGGCGCTCAGCAACCCAAAATTGTTCCTGGAAAGCTACGGATGGCCTATCGTTATTGATGAAATCCAGAAGGCTCCAAAGCTTCTGGATGAGATCAAAAAGATTATTGATGAGCAACGTCTTGCATGGATGAAAAACGGTGAAGAAAGAAAACTGATGTACATTCTGACCGGTTCTAACCGCTTTGAGCTTCAGGAGGGTATTTCTGATTCTTTGGCGGGACGCTGCGGTGTTATTGATATGGCATCCTTTACCTTCGCCGAAAAGAACGGTTATAGCGCGCCCCTCTTCAATCCCGAAATCAATGAGATAAGAAAAAGAGAAAATGACGGCAGAAAATACATCAGCAAAAAGGGAATCTTCGAAGAGATATTCAAAGGTGGCATTCCCGATATTTGTACCGGAATTTCCGAACGTGAGATATATTTTAAGTCTTACGTGAACACGTATATTGAGCGAGACGTTATGAAACTCATTGAGGCATCCAGCGAGCTTCAGTTCCGCAATTTTATTTCTGTGGTTGCCTTGAATACTGCGCAAGAGCTTCATTATGACCGGATAGCCAATACTGTCGGTATAGATGTGCGTACCTGCAAGCGCTGGATTTCTATTTTACAAACATCAGGCATTATTTATCTGCTGCAGCCGTATATGTCCAATATTTCAAATAGAATCATCAAGGCACCTAAGCTTTATTTTATGGACACCGGACTTTGCGCATACCTTTGCAAGTGGCCCAATGCGGAAATGCTGGAGTCTTGCGCGATGGGCGGAGCCTTCTTTGAGACCTACGCAGTAAGTGAAATTATTAAAAACTTCTACGCCTATAATAAGGATCCCAAAGAATTTCTTTTCTACTACCGCGATATTGATCAAAAAGAGATTGACCTCATTTATGTCAATGCCGGAAATATTTATCCTATTGAAGTAAAGAAAAGTGTTGCTCCAACAAAGCCCACTAAGAACTTTGACGTATTGAGCAAATACAAGCTCAATATTAAACCCGGCCTTATCATTGACAACTGTGACCGCATCCGCCCCATCAACGAAAAGGCATACACCTTCCCTATCTATCTCTTGTAGCATAATACTTTTCAATATTACCCATAAAATCCCCGCCGCTTGGGAAAAGCCTTCCCAAACGGCGGGGTTAGTATTATTCTATATTTTAAGATTAAAGAGCCTTAACGATTTCTTCTGTATCCTTTGCAATCATAAGCTCTTCGTTTGTCGGGATTACGAAAATCTTAACCTTGGAATCAGCAGCGGAAACGTCTGTGTCCTTACCGCGAACCTTGTTCTTCTCCTCATCCATCTTAACGCCCATATACTCAAGGCCGCTGCAGATGCTTGCACGGAGGTCGCAGGAGTTCTCACCGATACCTGCGGTGAATACGATAGCGTCAACGCCGCCCATAGCGGTAGAGTATGCACCGATGAACTTCTTAACCTCATAGATGAACTTGTCAAGAGCGAGGCGTGCACGCTCGTTGCCGTTTGCAGCAGCTTCGTCAAGATCACGGAAGTCAGAGCTTACGCCGGAGATACCGAGAACGCCGGACTTCTTGTTGAGGATGTTGTTCATTTCCTTGATGTCATAGCCATATCTGCCCATGAGATACTCAAGGATTGTTGCGTCAATATCGCCTGCGCGTGTTCCCATAAGGAAGCCTGCGAGCGGGCCGAGCCCCATGCTGGTGTCTACGCACTTGCCGTCAACAACAGCGGAAAGGGATGAACCGTTGCCGAGGTGGCAGCAGATAACGCGGCTGTGCTCAGGATTGCCGAGCATATCAATTGCACGAGCGGAAACATAACGGTGGCTTGTTCCGTGGAAGCCGTAGCGACGGACATCGTCCTTTTCGTAATACTCATACGGAATCGGATATATGTAAGCCTTCGGCGGCATTGTCATATGGAATGCAGTGTCAAAAACCGCAACCTGCGGAGTGGTGGGCATAACCTTCTGGCATGCGCGGATACCCGTGAGGTTTGCCGGGTTGTGAAGCGGGCCGAGGGGGATGCACTTTTCAATTGCAGCGATGCACTTATCGTCTACAAGGCAGCTTGCTGTGAATTCCATACCGCCGTGGAGAACGCGGTGACCTACAGCTGCGATTTCGTCTGTGGATGCGATAACGCCCTTAGCCGGATCTACGAGGATATCAAGAACTGCCTGAATTGCCTCACCGTGTGTGGGCATTGCGATATCAGCCTTTACATCGTCACGTCCCGGAACCTTGTGAGTAAGGCGACCGTCAATGCCGATACGCTCGCAAAGACCTTTTGCGAACACCTCGCCGCCTTCGGATTCCATGAACTGGTACTTGAGGGATGAGCTTCCTGCGTTGATAACAAGAATTTTCATAATACTTTCCGTTCCTTTCGGTAAATTATTTCTGTCATTTAGCTTGCAAATTACGCCAAATACAGTTAAAATAGTATACAGATAATATTGATAAATAAACAACTCTATATATTTTATCCCATTTAGCGGATTTTTGCAAGAGTTTTTTACAAAAGACGGTGATTTTTTATGAACATTTGCGGCATTGTCTGTGAATACAACCCTTTTCACAACGGGCATTTGTATCAGATTGAAGAAACAAGGCGGCGCGGGGCAGACGGAATAATCTGCGTTATGAGCGGAAATTTCGTGCAGCGCGGTGACTTTGCCATAATGCCGAAGACAGCGCGTGCTGCCTCTGCTGTTCGCTCCGGAGCAGATGTTGTTATAGAGCTTCCCGTACCGTGGGCAATTTCCTCTGCAGAGCGTTTTGCCGCCGGTGCAGTTTCAGTGCTGGATGCACTCGGGGTTGTTTCTTCAATTTCATTCGGAGCCGAATGTGCCGATAAAAAAAAGCTTCTCAGGATCGCGAAGATTTTCACGGATAAAGACTTTGATGCGAAAATTATGGAAGAATATTCCTCCGGAATTTCTTTTGCCGCCGCACGCGAGCGTGCGCTTGCAAAGGTTGACAGCTCGCTCTCACCGCTCATCGCAGAGGCAAACAACATTCTTGCCATAGAATACCTTAAAGCTATAACGCGATTGAACTCTCCCATACACCCCATTGTTATCGAACGCACAGGCGCTTCTCACGACAGTACGCAGGCATCGGAAAGCATTGCCTCTGCTTCATATATCAGAGAGCTTATCTCCCGCGGAGAGGATTTTTCGAAGTTCGTTCCGCGATCCTCTGCAATGCTTTTTGAGGAAGAAGCAGAAAAAGGTACTGCACCTGTCTTTTCATCTGTGGCAGACCGCGCGATAATGTCCGTTTTAAAAAGGCTGACCCCCGAAGATTTTGCAAAATACGGCGATGTATCCGAAGGACTGGAGTTTCGTCTTTTTGACGCAGTAGAAAAAAGCCACAGCGTGGCAGATGCCGTAGACCTTGTAAAAACAAAGCGATATGCACACGCGCGCATCCGCAGAATTTTCCTCAACGCTTTTTTGGATACAGACTCCTCCCTGTCGCTCGGTCACGTTCCTTACGCCCGTATACTCGCATTCAATGACCGCGGCCGTGAAATTATAAAAAAGGCAAAAAAGCTTTCGAAAATACCTGTAATAACACGTCCTTCCTCAATAAAAAACGAGGACGAAAGATTGCAAGCCCTTTTCGCCCTCGAACGACGCGCAGATGATATATATTCACTTTTTATGAAAGCTCCCATATCTCAGGGAAGCACGTTTACGCAATCCCCGATATACATCGAAGATTAAAGCGCATTTACAAGCTCTTTAAAATACTTCCCGCGGAGCATAAAGTTATCAAACATATCAAACGATGCACACGCAGGTGAAAGCGTAACGATATCGCCTGCTTCCGCACTCTCCGATGCCGCTTTTACGGCATCCTCAAATGACGTGCACATAATTACCGGAAGCTTTTCTGCATCATAACCGGGCGTGTTTTCAACCGCCGCACGGATTTTTTCCGCAGTTGCACCTACAAGCACAAGTGTTTTTACGTAATCGAGAACGGCAGGTCCAAGCTCGTCAAACGGAATCTTCTTATCATATCCGCCGGCAATAAGAATAACCTTTTTGTCAAACGCACGAAGTCCCGCTATGGTCCGCGTCGGGCTCGATGCAATTGAGTCGTTATAAAACTTAACTCCGGAAATTTCGCGTACAAGCTCCATACGGTGCTCCACTCCGCCAAACTCGCGTGCAACGGTGCGGATATCATCAAGCGATACAAAATCGCTTGTCGCCGCAATCGCCGCCATATAGTTTTCAACGTTGTGCATTCCGGGAATCTTTATATCGGAAAGAGCGAGGATTTTTTCGCTTTTTCCTGCTTTTCTCAATACGATAAAGCCATCCTCCACGCAATATCCGTCGTTTGGAAGCTCCTTTGACGAGAACAAAACAGCGCGCTCCCCAAGCTCCTTCGCAATTGTTCTTGTAACCTCGTTGTCAAAATTGAGAACAACCTTTCCGTCCGATGTTTTATATATCTGACGCTTTGCCTCGGTATACTCCTCCATGGATTTGTGCACATCAAGATGGTTAGGCGTTATGTTTGTTATAACCGATATGTCCGTGCCGTGCTTTATATTCATAAGCTGAAACGATGAAAGCTCAACAACGGCAAAATCGTCATTTGTCATTTTGCCTGTATCGGCAAGAAGCGGTTTTCCGATGTTTCCGCCGACAAAAGCGCGCTTCCCCGCTTGTTTTAAGAGCTCGCCCACAATGGTAGTGGTCGTGGTTTTCCCGTCACTTCCCGTTATTCCGATGCTCACGCACGGGCAAAGGGATAAAAACTGCTCCATTTCTGTTGTTACAACAGCGCCGCGCCCTTCCGCTGCCAGAAGCTCGGGAACGTCATATCGCATACCGGGAGTTTTGAATATAACGTCAACATCACCGAGCGAGGAAAGATACCCTTCTCCGAGCGAAAATTCCGCACCGCGGGCGCGAAACTCCTCTACGGTCGCCGCGTCATGCTCTTCCTTTCTGTCGCAGATAAGAACCTCAGCTCCCGCAGAGAGCAGAAGCCGGATAAGCGGAATATTGCTTACGCCCATACCTATAACGGCACAGCGCTTTCCTTTCATACCCTTTGTAAAATCAGCAAACGAAGCGCTCATTTACGCTAACCTCCCATACTCATAGAAAAAACAATCAGGCAACCGAAGAAAACGGCTGCCGGATCGTTATTCTTAAATTAATCCTCGACAACAATGTCCTTAACAAGCTCACGGAAAGCCTTGTACTCTTCCTCCGTTCCGTTTACAGAAACTGTTACGGGCTTTGTGAGGTCTATGCTGAAGATACCCATAATAGATTTTGCATCGATAACGTATCTGCCGGAGATGATGTCGATATCGCACATCTGCGAGCAAGCAGCATTTACGAAGCTTTTAACCTCATTGATGGACGAAAGCGTAATTTTGAAATTGTACATAATTTAAGTCTCCCTTCAAATTTTATATTGCCTTTTGGCATATAAATAAAGTATAATACTTTTGGAAGCTTTTTTCAACCATTTCTATGTAAATTTTAGGTGAACTTATGAAAATTTATTTTTATACCCTCGGTTGCAAGGTCAATCAATTTGAAACACAGGCTCTTTCCCTGCTTCTTTCAGAGCATGGGCACAAGGTTTGCGAACATCCGGAAAATGCAGATGTGATTGTGATAAACACCTGCACTGTAACCGCCGAAAGCGACCGTAAATCAAGAAGCGCAATCCGGAGATTTGCCAAGAATTATCCGGGCGCAAAAATCGCGGTATGCGGCTGTCTTTCGCAGATAAATCCCGAAAGCATAAGGAACATCGAAGGAGTGTCTGTTATCGCCGGCACCGCCGCAAGGGACGTGTTTGTTGAAAATATATGCAACGCAGCGGATGTGAATAATTACAGCTTTACACCGGATAATTCTTTAAAACGACGCGAGTTTGAATACCTGCCCGCAGGCGGGCTTCACGGTCACACCCGCGCTATGCTGAAAATAGAGGACGGTTGCACAAATTTCTGCACCTATTGCATAATCCCCTATTCCCGCGGTCCTGTGCGCTCACTTTCCCCCGACATCGCAGTTGCTGAATGCAGAAAGCTACGCGCGCAAAACTATAAAGAGATTGTTCTCACCGGAATCGAGATTTCCTCATACGGGAGAGACTTAACACCGAAAGCAGAGCTTTCCGGGCTCGTTGCACAGCTGTGCGAAGAGTTTCCTGACATCCGTTTCAGGCTCGGTTCAATAGAGCCGCGAACGATAACTAAAAAGTTTTGTGAAAAGCTCAGAAGCTTTACAAACCTTTGCCCTCATTTTCACCTTTCTATGCAAAGCGGCTGCGATGAAACCCTTTCACGTATGCGCAGAAAATACGACACAGAGCGCTTTTATCTCTCAGTTTCTCTTCTGAGAGAGTATTTCCCCGGTTGTGCAATTACAACCGATATGATTGTCGGCTTTCCCGGCGAAACTGAAGACGAATTCAAAACCACACTCGCGTTCATCGAAAAATGTGAGTTTTCGTCGATGCACATATTCCCGTATTCCAAGCGCGCAGGCACGCCCGCGGCAAAGATGGAAAACCAGATTACAAAAGCGGAGAAATCCGAGCGCGCCCGCCGCGCATCCGACGTTGCAAAGCGTATGGAAAGCGAGTATCTTAAAAGCCTTACCGGCAGCATACACTCCGTTCTTTTTGAAGAGCCGTGTGACGGATATTTCGTCGGGCACGCGAAAAACTACGTGCGCGTTTACGTAAAATGCACCGATAACCTGAAGAACAGCATCAAAAACGTGAAAATATGCGGTCTGTATGCTGACGGGCTTCTCGGGGAGATTTTATAATCCCCTCTTTTCTTAGTCCGAATGCTTTTCATGTGCTTCGCTTTGTTACTTTTCCTTGAACAGAAAAAGCATTTGTGGTATACTAAATATATATCAATTTTAAAGGAATCATCATTATGCTTAAAACAATATCTGATCTGCTCCTCAACATCCCGGATTTATTCATCCTCAAGGATGAGCAGATGTCTCTCCACACCACATTCAAAATAGGAGGTCCCGCAAGGCTGTTTCTTGATGCACATTCCGTTGATGCCGCACTGCGCGCGCTTGATATTCTCGACGGATTTGGTGTATCTCCTCTCATTGTCGGAAACGGCAGTAATCTCGTTGTTTCCGATGAGGGTATTGACGGGGTTGTTCTCAAGCTTTCATGCAGCAAGGTTTCTGTTTCCGGGAACAAGATATTCGCAGAAGCGGGAGCTACGCTTTCTTCCGTTGCGTCAATCGCACAGCGGCGCGGTCTCGGCGGGTTTGAATTTGCCCACGGAATTCCCGGAAGCGTCGGCGGTGCTCTTGTTATGAACGCAGGTGCATACGGCGGCGAAATATCGCAGGTGCTTTCAAAAAGCACCTACGTTTCTCATGACGGAATATTTACAATTCCTGTCAAAGAGCATAATTTCGGCTACAGAACAAGCATTTATAAGCAAAATCCTGCATTTACCGTTTTGTCCGCCGAGTTTTCCCTTTATGAAGACACCCCGGATGCAATAGCCTCAAAAATGCGTGAGCTTGCCGAGCGTCGGCGTGACAAACAGCCACTTGAATTTCCAAGTGCCGGAAGCGTTTTCAAGCGTCCCGAGGGGCATTTTGCCGGAGCTTTGATTGAACAGTGCAATCTCAAAGGCTTTTCAATCGGCGGTGCTGAGGTTTCCGAAAAACACGCAGGCTTTATCATAAACCGCGGCGATGCAACCGCCGATGACGTTAAAAGGCTTGTTGAACATATAAAGAATACCGTTTTGAAAGAGACCGGCGTAACACTTGAATGTGAAATCTGTTTTGTATAAAGGAATGTGAAAGAGTATGGATTTTTTCATAATATCGGGAATGTCAGGTGCCGGTAAAAGCCGTGCTGCATCGGTTCTCGAGGATATGGGGTTTTACTGCGTTGACAATATGCCGCCGGAGCTTATCCCGAAGTTTGCGGAAATGTGCATTGCCGCAAACAGCCGTTTTTCTCAGGTTGCACTTGTTACGGACATCCGCGCCGGAATTGATTTTTCTGCGCTTTTTGAAGCTCTTGACAGCATAAAAACGCTTGACTGCAATTATAAAATTCTTTATTTTGAAGCTTCAACCGATGTTATCATAAAGCGGTATAAAGAAACCCGCAGGCGTCACCCGCTCTTTGAAGAGGGCGTTTCAATCGAAAAGACAATAGAAAAAGAGACAGAAATGCTTGCAGGGGTTCGCGCACGGGCAGATTATATAATCGACACCACTGCGCTCACCTCTCTCAATCTGCGCTCACGGCTTATCCAGTTTTTCGATGATAACACCCTGCGCGACCAGTCTATGATTGTTAACGTTTCATCATTCGGCTTCAAGTACGGCATTCCGGCTGATGCAGACCTTGTTTTTGATGTGCGCTTTCTTCCGAATCCGTACTATGACATCTCTCTCCGTCCTAAAACCGGACTTGACAAAGAGGTTTATGACTATGTGATGAAATTCCGCCAGACGCAGGACTTTCTTTCCCACCTTTACAGCATGACGGATTATCTCATTCCGCAATACGTAGAAGAAGGCAAAACCTCGCTCAACATTGCTATCGGCTGTACCGGCGGCAAGCATCGCTCGGTTACCCTTTGCGAAGCACTGGGGGACCATATTGCAGCGCTCGGCTACAGAACGGTTAAGATGCACCGCGATGCATCAAGATAATTCATCTTTGGGAGATTATAAAATGAATCCTGAAAATTCAATCGGTCACGGCATTGTCGCCATCGGCGGAGGAACAGGGCTTTCCACAATGCTTCGCGGCCTGAAAAAGCACATTGACGATATAACGGCAATTGTTGCGGTTTCCGACGATGGCGGAGGAAGCGGGGTTCTTCGGACTGACCTTAACATGCTCCCTCCCGGAGATATACGCAACTGCATCATAGCCCTTTCAAACACAGAACAGCTTATGTCCCGTCTTTTGTCACACCGTTTTCACGAGGGTTTGCTTGACGGGCAGAGCTTCGGGAATTTATTTTTGGCGGCACTCAATCAGGTTACAGGGTCTTTTTACCAGTCTGTGCGCTATATGAGCGATGTTCTGGCAATAACCGGACGGGTTCTCCCTGTCACCACGGAGGATGTGCACATAGAGGCAGAATTTGAAAACGGTGCCGTTGTTCGCGGCGAATCCAACATCAACACACAGAAAAAACTTTTAGACAGTCCTATACGGCACATCCGTATGATACCGGAGCATCCGAAGGCACTTTCCGACACTATAAGCGCAATAACAAATGCGCGTCTTCTTATCTTCGGTCCCGGAAGCCTGTATACAAGTATAATCCCGAATCTCCTCGTTGACGGAATCGTCGATGCCGTCCGTGCATCAAATGCACGAAAGGTCTACATATGCAATGTGATGACCCAGGACGGTGAAAAGGAAAACTATACTGCAATCGACCACATAAAAGCCCTTTTCGACCATTCCTATGACGGGCTTTTTGACACATGCATAGCAAACAATGCCGAAATCTCGCGCGAGCTTATAAAAAAATATGCCGCAGAGGGTGCAGAGCCAATGCCGATTAATGAAGAGGACTTTGAAAAGATGGGCATAAAGCTTATCCTCAAGCCACTGATTTCAGAAAATACACCGCTTGCACGCCACGACCCGGCAAGACTTGCCGAGGTTATTATGGATGTGTATAACGGGAAACTATAACACGCGAAAAGGATTGGTCATAAAAATGACTTTTTCTGCAAAGATAAAAGAAGAGCTGTGCTCTTTACCGATAAAGAATGCTGAAGCCGCACTTGCAGAGCTGTGCGGTATGGTGCTTTTTGCAAACGCAACCAAAAGCACTAAAATCAAGCTCACAACGGAAAACAAAAGCATTGCACACCGTGCATCATGGCTTTTAAAAAGCCTTTTCGGATTTGATTTCGACAAGAAAATCGTTCCTGTCGGGAGCATCAGAAAATTCAGCCTGATAATTGAAAATGCCGACAAGCTCCACGAAATATTTGACGCGTTCGGGACTGACCCGAAAATTTCAATCCGCTTAAACGCTGCCATTGCGGAAACGGATGAAGCTCGCGCCGCGTTCTGCCGCGGAGCCTTCCTTACCGGCGGCTCGGTAACGGACCCCGAAACAGGCTATCACCTTGAGCTTGTAACATCACACAATAACTTAAGCCGCGAGGTTATCTCTCTGCTTTTTGAGCTTGAGCTTCCCGCAAAGCTTGCGGCAAGAAAATCAAACAACATAATTTACTTAAAAGAAAGCGGACATATCGAGGATTTTCTCACCCGCATAGGTGCGCCGCTTTCCGCGCTTGACCTTATGCAGACAAAGCTTTTGAAGGACGTAAGAAACAAGATCAACCGCAAGGTAAACTGCGAGGTCGCCAATATGACGAAAACTGCGGATGCCGCAAAAGCCCAGCTCCACGCAATAAAAATCATCAGGGAACACACAGGGCTTGAAGCTCTTACGCCTCAGCTTTACGATGCGGCAATTCTCCGCACGGAAAACCCGGAGCTTTCCCTTTCAGAGCTTGTAAAGCTCTCTGGAGGGAAAGTCGGCCGCTCCGGACTTAATCACAGATTAAACAAGCTTATCGCAATTTCAGAGGATATTTTATCACGAAAGGAAACACAGGAAAAATGAGCGGCTTTGTACATCTTCATGTTCACAGCGAATACAGTCTTCTCGACGGTGCCTGCCGTATAAACCGGCTTTGCGAGCGCGCAAAGCAGCTCGGTCAGCCGGCTGTTGCCATAACGGACCACGGCGTAATGTACGGGATTATCGACTTTTACCGCGCGGCGAAGGCGGCGGGGATAAAGCCTATTATCGGTTGTGAAGTGTATATGGCTCCGCGCTCTATGACGGATAAAGAAGGCTCTGCCGACAGAGAGCCCGCTCATCTTGTCCTTCTCTGCAAAAACGAAACCGGATATAAAAATCTCATTCATCTCGTCAGCGCATCCTTTATGGAAGGCTTTTACGGCAAGCCGAGAATAGACCTCGATATCCTGAGAAAGCACTCTGAAGGGCTCATCTGCCTTTCCGCATGTATTGCAGGAACAATCCCGCGCCTTATTCTGCGCGGTGACTTTGACGGTGCTCTTGAATATGCAAAAGAGCTTTACACGATCTTCGGAACGGATAATTTTTATCTTGAAATACAGGACCACGGCATTGAGGAACAAAGAGTCGTCAACCGTGAAATAATCAGAATTTCACGCGAAACAGGAATCCCGCTCGTTGCAACAAATGACGCGCATTACGTAACGCGCGAGGATGCGTATATCCAGGACGTTCTGATGTGCATACAGATGAACAAATCTGTCAGTGACCCCAACAGAATGAAGTTTGCAACAAACGAATTCTACATCAAGAGTGAGGAGGAAATGCGCGACCTTTTCCCCCTGCAACCGGAAGCACTTGAAAACACGCTGAAAATCGCCGAAATGTGCAATCTTGAGTTTGAATTCGGCAAGCATCACTTGCCTGAATACGACACGCCAAAGGAATATGCAGACTCTCTTGCATATCTTAAGCATCTTGCAAACGATGGCTTTTCCCGCCGCTATCCGGACTCCCCCGCGGGATACAGAGAACGCCTTGATTATGAGCTTGATATGATTACCCGTATGGGATATGTCGACTATTTTCTCATCGTGTGGGATTTTATAAATTATGCACGCTCTCAGGATATACCGGTAGGACCCGGACGCGGAAGTGCCGCCGGAAGCATTGTTTCATACTGTCTCGGCATCACAAACATTGACCCGATGAAGTATAACCTGTACTTTGAGCGCTTCCTTAATCCTGAAAGAATAAGTATGCCGGATATCGACGTTGACTTCTGCTACGAGCGACGTCAGGAGGTAATTGACTACGTTGTGCGCAAATACGGCGAGAGCCGCGTTGCGCAGATAGTCACCTTCGGTACAATGGCGGCGCGAGGCTCTATCCGCGACGTTGCGCGCGTACTTGATCTTCCGTATAATGAAGCCGACACAATTGCAAAAAACGTGCCGAACGAGCTTCATATGACGCTTGAAAAGGCGCTCAAGGTTTCAAAGCCGTTCCACGATTTTTACGAAGCGGACGAAAAATACAAGAAGCTTATTGATACCGCCATTGCGATTGAAGGTATGCCGAGGCATGCCTCTACCCACGCAGCAGGCGTTGTCATTACCAAAAATGCCGTTTCATCCTACGTGCCCCTTGCCAAAAATGACGAAGCGGCGGTAACGCAGTTTACAATGGTCACGCTTGAGGAGCTCGGCCTTCTCAAAATGGACTTTTTGGGGCTTCGCAACCTCACCGTGCTCCACGACGCCGAGGTTCTTGTGCGCAAGCACACGCCATCCTTTTCATTGTCCGATATTCCCGACAATGACGAGCTGACCTTCCGTGAGCTTTCTCTTGGGCGCACAGCAGGTGTTTTCCAGCTTGAAAGCCAAGGCATGACGTCTGTTGTCGTAGGAATGAAGCCGCAGTCAATAGAAGATATCACCGCTATTGTTGCACTTTACCGCCCCGGTCCGATGGACTCTATTCCCCACTATATAAGCTGTAAAAACAATCCCGAAAACATAAAATATCAGCATCCGATGCTGAAGGAAATTCTCGAAGTCACCTACGGCTGTATTGTCTACCAGGAGCAGGTTATGGACATTTTCCGCAAGCTTGCCGGATATTCGCTCGGACGAGCCGATATGGTTCGCCGCGCTATTTCCAAGAAGAAAGAAAAGGACCTTCTCCGCGAGAGACAGAACTTTGTTTACGGAAACGAGCAAGACGGCATCGCAGGTGCCATCAACAACGGAATTCCGGAAGATGTTGCCAACAAGATATTCGATGATATCGTCGCGTTTGCAAACTATGCGTTCAATAAGGCACACGCCGCAGCATATGCCGTTGTTTCATATCAGACGGCGTATATGAAGTTCCATCATCCGCGTGAGTATATGGCAGCGCTTCTCACCTCCGTTCTTGACTTCACAGACAAGCTTGCCGGATATTTCGAGCTTTGCCGCGAGATGGGAATAAAGGTTCTTCCTCCGGATATCAATGAGTCATCTGCAAGCTTCACGGTAAGCGGAGAAAATATCCGTTTCGGTCTTGCCGCAGTAAAAAACGTCGGTCGTTCTTTTGTGAAAACACTCACCGACGAGCGCGACGCCGGAGGACCGTTCCGCTCTCTGCGTGATTTCTGTATGCGCTTGCAGTCTCGCGAGCTCAACCGCCGCGCGCTTGAAAATCTTATCAAGTGCGGAGCCTTTGAAAGCACCGGTGCAAACCGCGCTCAGCTTCTTCAGGTTTATGACGGCATCTTAAACGGAATATCATATATGAAGAGCAAAACGATAGAAGGACAGTTTAATCTTTTCACATCCGATACAGAAAACGAAGAACCCATGTACACCGAAGATCCCCTTCCGCGTATTTCGGAGTATCCGCCAAAAACAATACTTTCGTTTGAGCGCGAGACGCTCGGTATTTATCTGTCGGGACATCCTCTGGATGATTATGCTCCTCTCCTGGAAAGGCTCAGAACCGAAACCGTTTCCGATGCGCTCAACACCGAAAAGCACAACGACGGTGACAGCGTTTTTATCGCCGCCTGTGTCTCGTCGGTGCGTCTTAAGGCAACGAAAAGCAATGCAATGATGGCTTACGCCGTATTTGAAGGAACGGTCGGCTCGATTGAGGGTATCGTTTTCCCGAAGGTGCTCGAAAAGCATCAGGCTGTTCTTGAAGAGAGCGCTATCGTAGTTATCCGCGGAAGAATAAGCACTCGTGAGGATTCTGCGCCTCAGCTTATATGCGACGAGCTTCACAAGATATCCGAATATGAATATATGAGCACAGACACATCCGGCACAGACAAGCTTTATCTGCGTTTTCCGTGCGAAGACTGCCAGAATGCAAAAGCAGTCAAAGCAATGACAACGGCGTTTCCCGGAAACCTTGAAACGATAATGTATTTCGAGGACACAAAAAAGCGTGTCCGGACGCATATGGCAAATGACGTAATGCTCTTTAACCGTCTTCGCGAAATGCTCGGTGCTGAAAACGTTGTGCTGAAAAACGCCGGAGAATAAAAAGTTAAAAAATTGTCATATCATAGCTATTTACTTTTTTAATCTAAATGGTATAATTAATATATAGAATAAGTTAGTTTTCTGTTTGAAAGGTTGATTTACTATGTCAGAAATTAAAACGATAGGTGTCCTAACAAGCGGTGGCGACGCGCCCGGAATGAACGCGGCAATCCGCGCCGTTGCACGTACAGCGGCATATCACGGTATAACCTGCCTTGGCATACGCCGCGGATATAACGGTCTCATAAACGGCGATGTCGTAGAACTGAACGCCCGAAGCGTAAACGGAATTATCTCCAAGGGCGGAACAATGCTCTTCACCGCGCGCTGTCCTGAGTTTATGACCCCCGAGGGAATAAAGAAGGGCGCAGACACCTGCAAATATCTCGGGATTGACGGAATTGTCACCATCGGCGGTGATGGAACCGTCCGCGGTGCACGTGACCTTGCAGCAAGCGGAGTTCATACAATCGGCGTCCCCGCAACAATTGACAATGACATTTCATCAACTGAGTACAGCATCGGCTTTGACACAGCCTGCAATACTGCACTTGATGCAATCGACAAGCTGCGTGATACGATGCAATCCCACGAGCGTTGCTCTGTTGTTGAGGTTATGGGGCACAATGCCGGTCATCTTGCGCTTCATGTTGCAATTGCCTGCGGTGCTCAGGCTGTTCTCGTTCCCGAAAAACCGTTTGACTTCCAACGCGATGTTGTTGAAAAGATCCGCGCAGGACGAATCAACAAACGGTCTCACTTTATCATCATTCAGGCAGAAGGCGTTGGAAACTCAGTCGACATCACAAACCGTATTATTGAAGAAACCGGTATTGATACACGTCTCACCATTCTCGGCCACATTCAGCGCGGCGGAAGCCCAACGGCGCGCGACCGCGTTATGGCAAGCCGTTTTGGTGAATATGCAGTTCACACACTTATGGCAGGGAAAACAAACCGCGTTGTCTGCGCACATGACAATGATATATGTGATATTGATATAAACGAAGCCCTCGATATGAAAAAGGATCTCCCTGAGAATATGTATATGACCTCAAAGATAATGTCGATATAACAAAGGTAAACCGGCACCGCATGGAAGCTCAATCACATGCGGTGCCGGTTTGCAATATATCACAAAATTGTTTTTCCAAAAGCGGCGCTCAGTATTCAAAGCCAAGACTTTTTGCATATTCTGACACGCTCTCAACACTCCCCTGCTTGCGCGCTTTTTCTGCAGCAAAAGCTATTATATGGTTTTGAGTCGAAATGTCAATATCAGCAGCACAAAATCCCTTATACTCTCCGTTGAAATATTCATAGAGTTCATATATA